>JANYFX010000322.1 GCA_025359585.1 Rhizobacter sp.
GAGGCCGACAGCCGGCATGTTGCAGGGTTTCCCCGCCGCGCGCCGGCTACAAGCGCGACTGGCGCAGCTCGATCGTGACGAATGCCGCGCTGTGTCGCTTGCGGGACTCAACCGTCGGCAATCAGCGATCAGTCGCCGACCAAACCGTTACGTATCGCGTAGACCGTCATCTCGGAATTGTTGGTGAGGCCGAGCTTTTCGAGCACGCGGGCGCGGTAGACACTGACCGTCTTCGGGCTCAGTGTCAGTTCTTCGGCGATGTCGGACAGGCGCTTGCCCGAAGCGATCATCACCAACGTCTGCAGCTCACGATCAGACAGCTTCTCGTGCGCGTTCACGACCTGCGGCGTGGTCAGGCTCTCGACCAGCATTTGCGCAATTTCGGGTGTGACGTATTTGCGGCCCTGCGCCACGGTGCGCACCGCGCTGACGATCTGCGCCGGGTCGCCGCCCTTGTTGACATAGCCGAAAGCGCCGGCCCGCAGCGCCCGAATGGCGTACTGGTCTTCTGGGTACATCGAGACGACGAGCACGCGCATGTTCGTGACTTCGTCTTTCAGCACGTGCAGCACGTCGAGGCCGCTGCGGCCGGGCAGGTTGATGTCGAGCACGAGCACGTCGGCCGTCGCGTCGCGCATCAGCGTGCGCAGTTCGCCGTAATCGCCGGCTTCGCCGACCACTTCGATGTCGGGCGCGTCGGAAAGCGTGTCGCGGATGCCGCGGCGGATCAGTGCGTGGTCGTCACACAAAAGTACCTTGATCATGGGTGCGTGCGTCCTGCGTTCAGAGCCCGCCCCACTGACTGGGGTCGTCGGCATCGGGTGCGGCATGGGTCGGTATATCAGCGTTCCCCGCCAGATTCAAGGGGACCGAAAGAATCAGCGTGGTGCCGGCCGGGCTGCTGCTCAGATCGACCCAGCCGCCGACCGTGCCGGCCCGCTCGCGCAGGCCGCGAATGCCGAACGAACGGGCCTTGGCCAGATCGTCCTGGTTCAGGCCGCGGCCGTTGTCGCTGATCTCGAGCGAGAGCACACCGCCGGCCAGAGACAGGTCGAGTTCGACCCGTGTCGCCTGCGCGTGTTTGCTGATGTTGGTCAGCGCTTCTTGCGCGGTGCGGTAGGCCACCAGCGGCACACCGGCGGGGAAGTCGAGCGCGTAGCGCGGCAGGCGCAGCAGGCACTCGGTGCCGGTGCGTTTTTCGAAACGCAGCGTGATCCACTGCAGCGCGGCGACCAGCCCCTGCTCCAGGATCGCGGGGCGCAGGTTGTGCATGATGCGTTTGCTCGAATCGATCGCCAGCGTCACGGTCTCGAGCGCCGAGTTCACGCGCGTCGTGACCTCGGCCGAGGTGGAATGGCGCGCGATCCACGCCAGATCGAACTTGAGCGCAGTCAACGAGCCGCCCACGTCGTCGTGGATCTCGCGCGCGATCGCGGCGCGCTCCTGCTCTATGCTGGTCTGCAAGTGCTGGGCGAGCTCGCGCAGGCGCTGCTGCGATTCGCCCAGCTCGCGGTCGGCACGCTCGCGCGCCTGGCGCATTTCGGTCGCTTCGATCGCGTGCAACAAGGCCGGCACGAGCCGCGCGAGGTTGTTCTTCAGCAGGTAGTCGCTCGCGCCGTTGCGCATCGCCGCCACCGCCGTGTCTTCACCGATCTCGCCCGAGACCAGGATGAAGGGCACGTCGCGCCCGCTCGCGGCCAGCAGGTCGAGCGCCACCAGGCCGGAAAAGCCGGGCAGGTTGTAGTCGGAGATGATCGCGTCCCACTTCTGGGCGAGCGCGGCGATGAAGTCGGCTTCGGAGTCGATGCGCAAGGCCTTCACCCGCAGCCCGCCGCGCAGCAGATGCACCACCATCAGCTCGTGATCGAGCTCGGAATCTTCGAGGTGCAGGACCCGAAGTTCGCGGTCGGTGGAAGCGATTGACATGCGTTGCAGTATGCCTCTGGCGCGCTACACGTCGGCGGCCTGCCGCAGTGTCTGAACAACAGGTCTTGTGAGCACCTCACGCAGGCCCCACCAGCCGGCCGCGAGCGCGAGCACGGCGCCGGCGGCGGCACCGATCAGCGGCACCCAGGGCGACGCGTTCCAGCTGAACTCGAAAACGTAGCGCGCCAGTGCCCAGCCGACCGCCATCGCCGCGCCCGAAGCCAGCACTCCTGCAAGTGCGCCCACCCCGAGCAATTCGGCGCGCTGCACCTGCGCCAGCAGCTTGCCGCTGGCACCGAGCGCACGCATCACCGCGAACTCGCGCGAGCGCGCTTCGCGCGTGGCGGTGACCGCAGCGAACAGCACCACGAGACCAGCCGCGAGCGTGAAGCCGAACAGGAACTCGACCGCGCGCACGACCTGGTCGAGCACGCGCTGGATCTGCGCGATCGAGGCCGACACGTCGATGTTGGTGATGTTCGGGAATTCGCGGCTGAGCGCGTTGTCGAAACCCGCGCTCTGCGGTGTGCCCTCGGGCGCGCGGTAGGCGGCAATGAAGCTGACCGGCACATCGACCATCGCCGCCGTCGGGAACATCACGAAGAAGTTGACGCGCATCGAGCTCCAGTCGACCTTGCGCAGGCTGGTGATGCGGCCTTCGGCGGTGGTGCCGCCGATGTCGAAGCGCATCACGTCGCCGAGCTTCAGGCCGAGCGTTTGCGCCAGGCCTTCTTCGACGCTCACCGCGTTGGCCTCGTCGGCGACCCAGCGCCCTTTGACGACCTCGTTGTGCGGCGGCAGCGCAGCGTCGTGGCTGAGGTTGAACTCGCGGTCGACCAGCCGCTTGGCGCGTTCGTCGACCATGTCGTCGGGCTTCACAGCGGTGCCGTTGATCGCGACGAGCCGGCCGCGGATCATCGGGAACCAGTCGAAACGCTTCACGCCGGCCTCGGTCAGCATCTGGCGGAAGGCATCACCCTGATCGGGCTGCACGTTGATGACGAAGCGGTTCGGCGCGTCTTTCGGCGTGGCCTGGCGCCAGCTGCTGATCAGGTCGGTGCGCAACAGCACCAGCAGCACGAGCGCCAACAGGCCGACGCTCAGCGCCGACACCTGCAGCACCGCGAAGGCTGGCCGCGCCGCGATCTGGCGCGTGGCCAAGACCAGCCAGCGCGGCGCGCGCGATTCGGGCACCGCGCGCTTGAGCAAGAGCACCGCGAGCCACGACAGCAGGGCGAACAATGCGATCGCCACGGCAAAACCACCGACCGCGATCAGGCCGAGCTTGAGGTCGCTCGAGACCGCCATCAACAAGGCGACGAAACCGAGCGCGCCCGCCGCGAGCACCGCGATCGAGGCCGGCTTGAGCGCGCCCACGTCGCGCCGGATCACACGCAGCGGCGGCACCTGCGCAAGCTGCAGCACGGGCGGCAAACCGAAGCCCATCAGCAGCGTGAAGCCCACGCCCACGCCGAACAATGCCGGCCACAAACTCGCAGCAGGCAACGAAGCCGCCACCAGACCGGCAAGCAACCACACGAACACGTAGTGCACCGCGAAGCCGAGCGCCACACCCGCGACGCTCGCGATCAGCCCGACGCAGCCGAACTCGATCAGGTACTGCAGCGCGATGGTTCGCTGCGGCAGGCCGAGCACGCGCAGCATCGCGCAGTCGTCGAGGTGCCGACTCGCAAAATCGCGCGAGGCGATGCCCACCGCCACCGCAGCCAGCAGGGCCGAGAGCAATGCAACGAGGTTCAGGAACTTGGCCGCGCGGTCGAGCGTCTGGCGCATTTCGGGCCGGCCGGTGGCGAGCGACTCGACCCGCAGGCCACGCAGCGCCGCGCTCTTGATCTGCGCCTCGGCCCATTCGACGAACTGGCGCACCGGCGCGTCGCTGTTGCCCTTCGCGGCCACCGCCAGGTGGTAGGTCACGCGGCTGGCCGGCTGCACCAGGCCGGTCGCCGGCAGGTCGGCCAGGTTCAGCATCACCCGCGGCGCGAAGCTCGAAAAGCCGGAGCCGCGGTCGGGCTCGATGACGATCAACCGCTCGATGCGCAGGCCGGTATCGCCGAGCAGCAGCGTGTCGCCGACCTTCAGGCCGATCGCGTCGAGCAATGCCGGATCGACCCAGACCTTGCCCGCCGCAGGCCCGCGCGCCAGGGCCACTTCAGGCGTGCCGGCGCCTTCGTTCACCTGCAGCTGGCCGCGCAACGGGTAAGCGTCACTGACGGCCTTGACCGTGACCAGCCGCGAGGCGCCACCCTTGTCGTCGGGCGCCCTGCCCATGCTCGGAAACGTGGCGGTGTTGGCCGTCAGCAGGCCGAGTTCGAGCGCCTTGGCCGCGAACGCGGGTGGCGCAGGTTGGTCGGCCGAGATCAGCGCGTCGCCACCCAGCATTTGCCGCGCGTCGCGCGCCAGGCCGCCGTTGATGCGGTCGGCAAAGAAGCCGACGGCACTGAGCGCAGCCACCGCGAGCATCACCGCCACGACCAGCAAGCGCAGTTCGCCGGCCCGAAAGTCGCGCGCCATCTGGCGGGTGGCGAGCCGCCAGAGCGATGGCGAGCGGGGTGCGGTCGAGGCAGTTGCGTTCATGCCCGGAACTTACACGACTCGCCGCCCGGCCCGCGGCGCCGGGGCTTTGCCGCCGCCGGCGCTGAACGCTGCGTGCAAGTGCCTCGAACGAAAGGGGCATCGCACGGTGCTGTAATGTCCTTCATGAACAACGCCCTGCCCCCCATCTTCGTCTCCCACGGCTCGCCGATGATCGCGCTGGAGCCCGGCGCGGCCGGTGCCTTCATGCAAAGGCTCGGCCCGGCGATCGACGCCGCCTTCGGCCGCCCCAAAGCCATCCTCGCGATCTCGGCCCATACCGCGGCGCGCGCGCCGGTGCTGCTGGCCGCGCCGCGCCACGAAGCCGTCTACGACTTCGGCAACTTCGACCCCAAGCTCTTCACGCTGCGTTACGACGTGCCCGGCGCACCCGCGCTGGCCGAGCGCGCTGCAGCGCTGCTCGGTGCGGCGTCGATCCCGGTGCACGTCATCGCCGAAGGCGGGCTCGACCACGGCATCTGGACCGCGCTGCGCTACCTCTACCCCTCCGCCGACATCCCCGTGCTGCCGCTCGCGTTCGTGCCCGACCAGAGCCCGGCGCAGCAGTTCGCGCTCGGCGAAGCACTGGCCGCTCTGGCGCACGAAGGTGTGCTCGTGCTCGGCACCGGCAGCATCACGCACAACCTGCGGCGTGCTTTTTCCGGCGGCTTGCACGGCCCGCGCAAACAACCCGAGATCCCCGAGAGCAAGGCGTTTCGCGACTGGATGAACGCGCGCGGCACGGCGCTCGACTGGAACGCGCTGCTCGACTACCGCAAACTTGCGCCGCACGCCGTCGACATGCACCCGACCGACGAACACCTGCTGCCGTGGTTCGTGGCGGCCGGTGCCGGTGGGCGAAACGATGCGCCGATGCGCCTGCACGACAGCGTGGAGATGGCTTGCATCGGCATGGACGCCTATGCGTTTGGCCCGCTCGCGGCCCGGCTCGCAGAGCAGCTCGAACCCGTGACGGCAGCCTGATTGCCCGGGTGGAAGTTTCCCCGACCACCACCGCCGCACCGCTGCTGCTCACAGCACGGCTGCGGCTGGTGGCGGCAGACGAAAAACTCGCGGCCGCGCTTGCCGATTTCCACCTTCGCAACCAGGTCCATCTGGCGCCCTGGGACCCGCCCGCTCCGGCCGACGCGCTCACCGGAGCAGCCCAGGCGCAGCGCCTGCGCGAAAATGCCACTGCGTTCGCCGCCGGCACCGCTTACCGGTACCTGCTGCAGCCGATCGGCGACACGACCCGCGTGATCGGCACCGTGCACTTCTCGAACATCGCACGCGGCCCATTCCAGAGTTGCTCGCTCGGCTACGCGCTCGATCAGGAGTACGAAGGTCAGGCCTTCATGACCGAAGCACTGCGCTGTGCCATAGCCGAGATGTTCGCGCCGCACATCAACCTGCACCGCATCCAGGCCGGCTTTCGCCCCGAGAACTGGCGCAGCGCCGAAGTGCTCAAGCGTCTCGGTTTTCAAGACGAAGGCGTGTGCCCCGACTACCTGTTCATCGACGGCCAGTGGCGCGTTCACCGGCTCGTCGCGTTGCTGAACAAGAGCTTCGTCACGCCAACGGCGTGGGCCACACCGGTCTGAGATTCAGGGTTTCGGCACCGAGCCGAGCACCCCGCGCACGAACCAGTTCATCGTCGCGATTGACGTGTCGTCGAGCGAACCTTGTGCGAGTCGCACATGGCCCTCGTTGTCGCTGATCGGCCCGGTGAAAGGCTTGAAGCTGCCAGCCACGATGGCCCTGCGGCGCGCCTCGACCAGCGCCCGCACGGGCGCCGGCACGTCACTGCCGATCGCGCTCAGCTGCACCAGACCGTCTTTGATGCCGCCCCACATCGGCTGCGGTTTCCAGGTGCCGTTGAGCACCGCGTTCGCCACCTGCGTGTAGTAGCCGCCCCAATGGTGCGTGACGGCCGCGAGCTGCGCATCGGGCGCGAACTGGCGCATGTCGCTCTGGTAGGCAATGGCGCGCACGCCCTTGTCCTTGAAGTTCGCCTGCGCGGTTTGCGGCACCGCCGGCGAGCCGCTGTGGTTGGTCAACACATCGGCGCCCTGGTTGATCAGTGTCTGCGCCGCTTCGCGCTCGCGCGCCGGGTCGAACCATGTGTTGAGCCACAGCACGCGCACCTCGGCTTTCGGGTTGGCTTCGAGCATGCCGAGCGTGAAGGCGTTGATGCCCTGCACGACCTCGGGCACCGGAAAGCCCGCCACGTAGCCCGCGATGCCGCTCTTGCTCGCCTTGCCCGCCAGCAGGCCGGCGAGGTAACGCGCTTCGTAATAGCGCGCGTTGTAGGTGTTCAGGTTGGCGGCGGTCTTGTAGCCGCCGGCGTGCTCGAACTTCACGTTCGGGAAGTCGGTTGACACGCGCAGCGCCGGGTCGAGGTAGCCGAAACTGGTGGCGAAGACGAGCTGGTTGCCTTGCGCCGCAAGGTCGCGCATCACACGTTCTGAATCGGCGCCTTCGGCAACGGCTTCGACGGCCGTGCTGACGACCTTGTCGCCGAGCGCCTTCTGCATCGCCAGGCGGCCCTGTTCGTGCTGGAAAGTCCAGCCGGCTTCACCGATCGGGCTGACGTAAACGAACGCGACCTTGAGTGGGGGTTTGGTTGGCGCCGCAGCGCCTTGTGCTCGTGAAGTGGGTGCCGCAAAGGCAAGCATCGCGGCCAGCGAAAACACGCTGGCGCGGGCGAGGTTTTTGAACATGGTGTTCCTCTACATGGCCCCGATTGAAAAGAGAGCCGCGCGGGGGCACGCGTTCAGCTCTGGCGCGATTGTCTCAGACGAGTTCGGAGCAAAGAGCCCGGTCGGCCCTGGGTTATTTGCGAATCATTCTCATTTGCACTAGGATGACTCCACGACGAATTTCTGGAGACCGGCATGGCGCACCGCACCGCGGACATCGAAGAGCACGAGTTGCCCAGCATCGAAGCGGTGCTTGCCGGCACGCTCGCATTGATGACGGGCTACAGCCAGGCGCTGCAGGCCGAGCTCGACCCGCAACACCGCGTGACGATGGGTTTGAAGATCGGCGACAACCTGTCGCTGCTGGTCGACCACCCGCAGCTCTCACTGGGTTTTCGTCAGGTGCTGCTCGGGCTGCAGGGGCGCTGGCACGCGATGGGCGAGTGCACGGCACAGGCCGCGCAGGACTGCGACTGCGCCAGCACCGACCCGGTGGCCGCGCGGGCCCGCGACGCGGTTTCGCGCTTTCAGGTTGCCGCGCCGAAGCGGCTGCAGTAGCAGCGCGTCAAGGCCGTGGCTTCTTTTCCGCCACGTAGGCCGCGTGCAACTCGGCAGGCTTCTTCGAGCGCTTGCGCATGCGGATGTTGAGCATCTCCACACCCACCGAAAAGGCCATCGCGAAGTACACGTAGCCCTTGGGCACGTGCTGGTCGAAACCTTCGGCGATCAGCACCACGCCGATCACGACCAGGAACGACAGCGCGAGCATCTTGATGGTCGGGTGGTCCGACACGAAGCGGCCGATCGACGCGGCGAACAGCATCATCAAACCGACCGAGGCGATCACCGCCGCGATCATCACTTCGATGCGGTCGACCATGCCCACCGCCGTGATGATCGAGTCGAGCGAGAACACCATGTCGATCACCATGATCTGCAGGATCACGGCCGTGAAGGTGGCCTGCACCGCGCTCGACGCATGGCCCTCTTCGCCTTCGAGCGACTGGTGGATTTCACCGGTGCTCTTGTAAATGAGGAACAGGCCACCGGCGATCAGGATCAGGTCGCGGCCCGAGATCTCCTGGCCCATCACGGTGAACAGCGGCGCCACCAGGCCGACGATCCACGACAGCACCAGCAGCAGGCCGATGCGCATGAACATCGCCATGAACAGGCCGAGGCGGCGCGCGCGCTCGCGCTGGGCCGCCGGCAGCTTGTCGACCAGGATCGAGATGAAGACGACGTTGTCGATGCCCAGCACCAGTTCCAGTGCGGTCAGCGTGGCGAAGGCGATCCAGGCTTGCGGGTCGGTCAGAAGTTCGAGCATCGTGGTTCCAGGGCTGCGGTGGCGCGGGCCGGGCGGCCAACGACGGCGAGGCTAACCGATGCGCAAAGACCCGCGCGCTCAGCGGGCCGTGAGCGCGATGATGAACAGAAGGAACAGCATCAGCACCACAGCGCAGACCATCAGCAACGCGACCGTGCGCCACAGCGCCGCGAAGAAGCCCAGCCGGTAGGTCTCGAGCAGGTGCAGGAACATGTGCACCGGCGCCACGACGAACAACAGAACGGCCTGTGCGCCGCGCGCGTGCAGCGGTTCGAGCAGAGCCAGCACGATGAACAGCACCGACATGAAGGCGAGCGAATACAGCGCGAACACGGCGTGGTCGTACATCGCGACGCCACGGCGCCAGAAAAACATCAGCCAGGGGAAGGGCAACGAGATCGGCACCAGCAGGAAAGAGAACTTCTAGGCGGGGTTCTTCAGCTTGTAGTACAGCAGATCGGGGTTCTTCAGCGCACGCTCCAGCGCCTGGCCCAGGCTGTCGATGCCGAAGCTGAAGTCGAGGGTCTTCGCGTCCTTGCCCGACACCGCCGAAGCGGCAGCTTCGGCAGCGGAGGCGGCCGGCCCCAGGGCGCGTGCCGCCATCGCCAGGACGCCTTGCCCGGCCAGCGCGGCGGTCAGCTCGGTCTGAGCATCGGTCACAGCAACGGTGTCGCCGCGCGCCTTGGCCGCTGCGAGTGCGGCCTGGGCAGCACGCACCGCGCTCGCGCCCTCGGCCGCGCCGACGGCGACCTCGGCACGCGCGGCATCTGCATCACCACGCATCGCCCAGCGTGGTCGTGATTGTCGGGGCCGCGATGAATGAAAAGACGAAGAACATCAGGAAAACGCTGAACAGGAACAAGGCCAGCGGCGACACGTGGCGCGCCCGCTGCCCGTCGATGTAGCGGCGCGTCAGCAGGCCGGGGCGAACCAACAGCAGCGGCAAGGTGCGCCAGCCTTTCGCATCGAAGTGCAGGATGCCGTGCAGCAGCTCTTCGCCCAGGTGCAACAAGGAGCGGTACACGTGCGCCGACTGGCCACAGGCGCTGCAGAAGGCGCCTGTCAGTGCGGCGCCGCAGTTCGCGCAGTTCGCGTTGGCATGGGCCTCGGGCACCCCGTGCTTCGGTGCCCCGCCTTCCAGCGCGGCGGCGGCCATGCCGCTCGTCGCGAGCGCACCCACGGCTTCGAGTTCGTCGCTCATGCCGCGTAGCGCGCGAACACCGCGTCGAGCTTCCCCATCCACGCTTGCCTGCGCGCATCGGCGACGAAGCTCGCTTCGAAGCTGTTGCCCGCCAGTGTGTAGGCGTGACGTGCCGTGAGCTGCGGCAGCGCCGCGAAAGTTTCGAGGTAGTTCTGGTTCACGTAACCGCCGAAGTACGCGCCATCAATTTCAACTTCACCGGACAGCTTGCGCTCGTCCCTCATGGCGGCGAC
>JANYFX010000070.1 GCA_025359585.1 Rhizobacter sp.
AGCTGCCTGGCCCTGGACGGCTGGCTGGCGATCGACCGGATCGTCGTATCCCAGAACAGCATCACGGCGCTGGAGGCCCGCTTCGAACAGCGCTGCCAAGGCAGCGCAGGCCTGCTGCGTGGAGCCCTGAGGTGGACCGCACCGGACCGGCTCCCGATGCCACAGCCCCTATCGGCGCCAGGCAGCTGGTCGGCCGGCGCTGCGCTACCCGCCACCGGCAATGTGCTGTTCGTGGAGAGCGGTCGGGCGGACTACATGGGTGGGCGTCTCACGCACACGGCCACACCACTCACCGCCGTGATGTCGGTGCGCGCATCGGCAGGCTTGCTGTCCGTTGAATCGAACGGCGAGCAGCACTGGTTCGGAACGGTCCAGCCGAGCCAGGACACCGGCCCCCTGCGGCCCGGCACCTACACCGGGCTGGGCCGCTACCTGTTTGGCAACATGCCGGGCCAGGATTGGTCCATGGGCTACAACTGCTCGCTGCAGGACAGCTGGCTGGTGATCGACGACGTGCAGTATCGCGGCACCCAGTTGTCGGCGATCACGCTGCGCTTCGATGGCCGCTGCGACACCGGCGACGTCCTGCGAGGCCAGTTGCGATGGTCAGACGCCGACTCGCGCCAACCTGCCGGGCCGCAGGCAGTGCCGGACACCTTCTGGCGTGCACCCGCCGGCGTCACGCCGGCCAGCGGCAACTACGTGCACCTGGAAGCCGATCCTCGGTTCAGCATCAGCCAGGACCAGCTGACACGCTATACGCAGGCCAATGCGGTGATCGCAGTCGCGGCCGAAGGTGCTGGCGTGTCGCTCCGGTTGCGTGGCGAGGACTACGGCGACGGAAGCTTCCAGCCGATGGTCGGCCTGGCACGGCTGCAACCCGGCTACTACCCGGGCCTGGGCCAGCTGCCGGTCAACGACCCCTCAAAGGGCGGTATGTCATGGGCAAGCGGCGAGAGCGGCTGCAGCGACTTCACAGCCTCGTTCGCCATCGACAACGTCAGCTACGTGAGCGACAGACTGGACGCGCTGGACATGCGCTTCGAGCAGAACTGCTTGTTCGATGCGGTGGTGGCGTCGATACGCGGTCAGGTGCGCTGGCGCAGCGACGACACCACTCGACCACCGGGCCCCGTGACACCGCCCCCGGCGACGCTGTGGCGACCAGCGCCTGGCGTGACGCCTGTCAGCGGCAGTTATCTGTACCTGCAGAGCGAGGCGGGCGACTTTCTCGGGTCAGGACAGACTTCCTTGATCACCGCTGCAACGACGACGATCGAGGTGACGCCCAGGGACCTTGGGGTGGACATCACAGTTGGCAACCTGGCCACCGGCTGGAGCGGCCACCTCGAGCCGATGAGTTCACTCACCAGGCTTGAGCCCGGCTTCTACGCCAAGCTCAAGGGCTACCCCGCTCGCCTGAACCCGGCACGCGGCGGTATTTCCTGGAGCGGCCAGGGGCACGGCTGCAACGAGTCCTGGGGCTGGTTTGTGGTGGACAACATCGGGTACGAGGGTGTCGTCATGACCGCGCTGCAGGCACGCTTTGAAATGTTCTGCGACGACTCACCCGGGCCGCTTCGCGGCGAGATCCGCTGGAGCCGCTGACAGCCTGACCTCCTGCGGCCAGGTTGCCTTGACAATGGCGACGGTGGCCATCAGGTCCCGAAACAGCGGCAACGAGACACCCCCAACCATCGCGCGCTATGAGGCTGCGCCCCCACAGACTGCCCTTGCGGCCGGGCTCCGGCGCCTCGCCTTCACCCCATCCTGAACGGCAACTCCCGCAGCGCCTTGCCCGTCAGGCTCGCCACCGCATTCGCGAACGCCGGCGCCAGCGGCGGCAGGCCCGGCTCGCCCATGCCGGTCGGTGCGTCGCCGCTCGGCACGCTGTGAACGGCGATCTGCGGCATCTCGGTGATGCGCGGCACCACGAAATCGCTGAAGTTGCTCTGTTCGACCACGCCGTCCTTCAGCGTGATCGCGGCACCCGGCAAGCACATCGACAAGCCCATCAGCGCCCCGCCCTGCACCTGCGCTTCCAGGCTTTTCGGGTTGATGACGAGGTTGCAGTGCACGCCGGCCGTCACGGTGTGCAGCACGGGCTTGCCGTCTTTCAACGACGCCTCGACCACGTAGGCCACCACCGAGTTGAACGACTCGTGCACCGCCACGCCCCAGGCGCGGCCGGCGGCGAGTGTCTTCTTGCCGTAGCCCGACTGGTCGACCGCGAGTTGCAGCGCCGCCTTGTGGCGCGGGTGCTTGTCGCCCATCAGCTTCATGCGGTAGGCGACCGGGTCTTGTTTCGTTGTGCGCGCGATCTCGTCGACCAGCGTCTCCATTACGAACGCGGTGTGGGTCGAACCCACGCTGCGCCACCACAGCACCGGCACGTTGACCTTGGGGTGGTGCACCGTCAGGCGCATCGGCACGTCATAGGGCTCTTTCATGCCTTCGATGGCGGTGGCGTCGATGCCGTCCTTCGTCATCATCGGCTCGAAGAAGGTGCCGGCCATGATCGACTGGCCGACGATGACGTGGTCCCACGCCGTCACCTTGCCCTGCGCGTCGAAGCCGATCTTCGCGGTGTGCAGATGCATCGGGCGGTAGTAGCCGCCCTTGATGTCGTCTTCGCGGCTCCACAGCGTGCGGATCGGCGCATTGATGCCGGCCGCCTGCGCCGTCTTCGCGACTGTGCAGGCCTCGACCACGTAGTCGCTGCTCGGAATCGCACGCCGGCCGAAGCCGCCGCCGGCCATCTGCACGTTGACCTTCACGTTCTGCGGCTGCAGGCCCAGCACCTTGGCCGCCGCCGCGCCGTCGAGCCCCGGCATCTGCGAGCCCAGCCACAGCTCGGCCTTGTCACCACTCATGCGCACGGTGCAGTTCAGCGGCTCCATCGGCGCATGCGCGAGGTAGGGGAACACGAACTCGGCCGTGATCTTGTTCGGCGCACTGGCGAAGCCACTCATGTCGGCCTCGTACTTGCGCGGGCCGGCCTTCTCGGCGAGTTCGCGGTACTGCACGAGTTGCTTCGCGCTGTCGACCTTCTCGACGCCGCTCGTGTCCCACTCGAGCTTCAGCGCCTCGCGGCCCTGCTTCGCGTTCCAGTATCCGTCGGCGATCACGACCACGCCTTCACCGCCGCGGTCGACGGGAATGCGCAGCACCGCTTTCACGCCCTTGATCGCTTTTGCGGCGCTGTCGTCGACTGACTTCAGCTTCGCGGCGAACACCGGCGGGTGCGCGACCACGGCCGTCAACATGCCGGGCAAGCGCACGTCGATGCCGTAGCCTTGCTGGCCGCTGGCCTTGGCCTTGGCGTCGAGCCGGCCGGTGGCCTTGCCGATCAGCCGGAAGTCTTTCGGGTTCTTCAACACGACCGCTTCAGGCACCGGCAGCTTCGCCGCCGCCTCGGCCAGTTGGCCGTAGCTCAGCTTCTTGCCACCGGGGCCGATGACGACGCCGTTGCGCGTCGTCAGGCGCGCCGGTTCGACCTTCCACTGCGCGGCGGCGGCGCTGATCAACATCGCACGCGTGCGTGCGCCGAGCTCGCGGTACTGCGTGTACGAGTGCGCGATCGAGCCCGAGCCGCCGGTCAGGTGCATGCCGAACACCGGGTCGATGTAGGCCGGGTCGCTGTTGCCGTGCACGCTCTTCACCTTCGACCAGTCGGCGTCGAGCTCCTCGGCCAGGATCATCGGCAGCGAGGTCTGCACGCCCTGGCCGAAGTCGAGGCG
>JANYFX010000170.1 GCA_025359585.1 Rhizobacter sp.
TGCTGCCGCAGGTGTGGGAAGAGCGCCGTGACCGCGGCCTGGCGTGCGCCGAGCTCGGTCTGGTCGACGCCGCTGCGCGCGATCTCGCCGCCTACCTCGAACACGCCACCGACGCGCCCGACCGCGCGCTCGTCGAAGCGCGCCTGCTGGCGCTGGGCCGCGGCGGTGCGTCGCGACTGCATTGACATGCCCCGCCGCTTGAGCGTCTTGCCGGGTCTGGCCCGTAGAATTCGTCCGTCTCGCAGCGCAACGCGCGCGCTTGCCGCGCTTCCGCCGCGGCTCCCCCGCCCAACATGACCCTCACCCCCGCACAGCGCCAAACGACCACCTGGATCGCCCTGGGCGCGATCGCCTTTCTGCTGGTCTGGCTGCTCGGGCCCGTGCTCACGCCGTTCCTGATCGCGGCCGTGCTCGGTTATGTGCTGCACCCGCTGGTCGAGCGGCTCGCGGCGCGCCGCGTGCCGCGCGTGCTGGCGGTGGCGCTGGTCGAGGTCACGGCCATCGTCGTGGCGCTTGCCGTGGTGTTGTTGATCGTGCCGATCCTGTCCAAGCAACTGCCACTGCTGCGCGAGCAGATCCCGATGCTTGCCGACCGGTTGAACTCCGGCTTGTCGCCGTGGCTGGCCAACTTCGGCATCAACGTGGCCCTCGACACGGGCAGCATCAAGGCCTTCGTGCTCAAGTACCTCGACGCCAATGTCGACGACTCGATCGCCACCGCGCTGAGCTCGGCCCTGATCGGCGGCAGCATCGTGCTCTCGGTGCTGGGCAACGCGTTTCTGGTGCCGGTCGTGCTGTTCTACCTGCTGATGGACTGGCTCAAGCTGACGCACAGAATGAGCGAGCTCGTGCCGCCGCGCATGCGCGCCAGCGTGCACGGCTTCGTTCAGGAATGCGACAGCGTGCTCGGCCAGTACCTGCGTGGGCAACTGCTGGTGATGCTGATCCTCGCGGCTTATTACAGCATCGCGCTGGCGCTGTTCCGCTTCGAGCTGGCGGTGCCGGTGGGCGTGTTCACGGGCCTCGCGATCTTCATCCCGTACATCGGCTTCGGCCTCGGGCTGGTGCTGGCGCTGATCTCCGGCGTGTTGCAGTTCAGCGGCTGGTACGGGCTGATCGCGGTGGCGGTGGTCTACGGCTTCGGCCAGTTCATCGAAAGCCTGTTCCTCACGCCGCGTCTGGTCGGCGAGCGCATCGGCATGAGCGCGCTCACGGTCATCTTCGCGCTGCTCGCCTTCGGCCACCTGTTCGGCTTTGTCGGCGTGCTGCTGGCCTTGCCGGTGAGCGCGGTGCTGGTGGTGGCGGTCCGGCGCGTGCGCGTCGCCTACGTGAGCAGCGGGCTGTACCTCGGATGAAGCAGATCCCGCTCGCCATCGGCATCGAAGCGGCGAACAGCTTCGACAACTTCCTGCCCGGCGCGAACGCGCTCGCGGTGGCGCACCTGCAGGCGCTCGGGCCGCCGTCGGCGCCCGTGTACCTGTGGGGGCCGAGCGGCAGTGGCAAGACGCACCTGCTGCAAGCGCTGGTGCTGCAGTACCAGCAGCAAGGCGCGCAGGCCGGCTGGTTCAATGCCGAAGACCCGGCGCCGTGGATGTTCGACGAGAGCTGGTCGCTGATCGTGATCGACCGCTGCGACGAGCTTCAGCCCGATCCGCAGCACGCCGCGTTCACGCTCTTCGTCGAGGCCACGACACGCGGTGTGCCGATCGTGGCCGCCGGCCGCCTGCCGCCGGTCGATCTGCCTTTGCGTGAAGACCTGCGCACACGGCTCGGCTGGGGCCACGTGTTCGCGCTGCAGCCGCCGAGCGAACCCGAGATGCGCGCCGCCTTGCGCCGGGAGGCCGACCGGCGTGGTGTGTTCCTGTCCGACGAGGTGATGAGCTACCTGCTGACCCGTTTCTCGCGCGACCTGAAACACCTGATGGCACAGCTCGACCGGCTCGACGAATTTGCGCTGGCCAACAAACGCGCCATCACGGTGCCGCTGCTCAAGCAGATGCTGCTCGAAGAGGGCGGCGCGTGAGCTTTCAACCGGGCCGCAACCTGTGCCTTTTTGATCTCGACGACACGCTGCTGCCCCTCGATTCCGACCACGCCTGGGGCGAGTTCATGGTCCGGCTCGGCTGGGTCGACGCGGTCGAGTTCAAGCGCCGCAACGACGCCTTCTATGCGCAGTACAAAGTCGGCGCGCTCGACATTCACGCCTACATCGAATTTGCGACCGAGCCGCTGCGCGCGCGCGGCCCCGAAGCGGCGGCGCAGGCCCACGCGCAATTCATGCGCGAGGTGATCGCGCCGAACCTGCGGCCGGCCGCGCTGCAACTGGTGCGTTCGCACGAGGCGCGCGGCGACCTGCTGGCGCTCGTCACGGCCACCAACGACTTCATCACCGCGCCGATCGCGCAGGCGTTCGGCATCGGCGAGCTGATCGCCGTCCGGCTCGAACGCGGCCCCGGGGGTACCATCACGGGCCGCATCGACGGCACGCCGAGCTACCGCGAAGGCAAGGTGCAGCGGGTGCAGGAGTGGCTGGCCGGGCGCGGCTGCACATGGCAGAGCTTCGAGCGCATCAGCGTCTACAGCGACTCTGTCAACGACCTCGCCTTGCTGGAGCGCGCGACCATTGCTGTGGCGACCAACCCGACGCCCGCTCTCGAAGCCGTGGCCACCGAGCGCGGCTGGCGCGTCCTGAAACTGTTCGAATGAACTCAAGCGAATGATCAAAAAATTCATCGACAAGCTGCTCGGAAAGACGCCCAAGGCCAGCGCCGGCAGCCCCGCCAAAACCGCCGCGGGCAAGCGCGTCGAAGTGCCGAAGAGCGAGCACGGCATCGACCCGTCGCTGGTCGACGAACGCGCTGTCAAGGTCGTGACCACGCTGGCCGATGCCGGCTTCGAGGCCTACATCGTCGGCGGTGCGGTGCGCGACCTGCTGGTCGGCTTGCGCCCCAAAGACTTCGACGTGGCGACCAACGCCACGCCCGAGCAGGTCAAGGGCCTGTTCCGGCGCGCCTTCATCATCGGCCGGCGCTTTCGCATCGTGCACGTCGTGTTCGGGCGTGGGAGGCAAGACCGCGGCCTGTCGGAAGTGATCGAGGTCTCGACCTTCCGCGCGATGGTCGAAGCGGTGGCGGCCGACCAGGTCAGCGGCAACGAAAAAACCTCGAAGAGCGAACTGGCCGGCAGGAGCCACGTGGTCGACGCCGAAGGTCGCGTGCTGCGCGACAACGTCTGGGGCCCGCAGATCGACGACGCGGCGCGGCGCGACTTCACCATCAACGCGATGTACTACGACCCGGTGCGCGAGATCGTGGTCGACTATCACGGCGGCATCAAGGACGTGAAGAAGAAGCTGCTGCGCATGATCGGCGACCCGGCCGCGCGTTACCGCGAAGACCCGGTGCGCATCATCCGCGTCGTGCGCTTCGCGGCCAAGCTCGGGTTCGAGATCGAACCGAAGACACGCGCGCCGATCAAGGAGATGGTCGCCTTGCTCGACAACGTGCCGGCCTCGCGCACCTTCGACGAGATGATCAAACTGCTGCAGACCGGCCACGCGCTGGCCAGCATCGAAGAGTTGAAGAAGCAGGGCCTGCACCGCGGCGTGTTCCCGGTGATCGACGTGGTGCTCGACGAAGCGCACCGCCACGACGGCCGCGAAAAGTTCGTGACACTCGCCCTGGCCGACACCGACCGGCGTGTCGGCGAAGGCAAGCCTGTGGCGCCGAGCTTCATGCTCGCCTGCATGCTGTGGCACGACGTGTTGAGTGGCTGGAGCAAGCTCAAGGCGCAGGGCGAGCCGTCGTTCCCGGCGCTGCAGCAGGCGGTCGACACGGTGTTCGACGCACGCATCGGCGACATCTCGGGGCGTGGCAAATTGGCCGCCGACATGCGCGAGATCTGGCTGATGCAGCCGCGCTTCGAGCGCCGCACCGGCAGCAGCGTGATGACGCTGGTCGAGCAGCCGCGTTTTCGCGCCGGCTTCGACTTTCTGCGTTTGCGCGGTGACGCCGGCGAAGTCGATGGCGAACTCGCCAACTGGTGGGAAGACTTTTCGCTCGCCGACGAAGAGGGCCGACGTGCCTTGCTCGAAACCGCACGCAGCCACGAGCCGGTGCGGCGCGTGCGCAGTGCGCCGCGCGCTGCCTCTGTGGGCGCAGGCGCAGAGGCGGGGGCCGAGGCCTCCGAAGGCGCTGCGCCAGAATTCGACCCGGCTCGCAAGCGCCGCCGCCGTCGGCGCAAGCCTTCCGGTGAAAGCGGCGCCGCAGCGCCCGCGACCCCGGCGGGTGACGCTTAAGGTCGTCGCGTGAAAGCGGTCACCGCTGCGGGTCTGAACGGCGAGGCGCTGGAGCGCCTGAGCGATGCGTTCGCACGCCTCGTCGGCACCGGCCGCTTGCCGGGCGCGGTGTGGATGATTCATCGGCGTGGTGTGGTCGGCTGTTTCGAGAGCCTGGGCACACTCGATCCGGTGCGTGCTTTGCCGATGCGCCCCGACGCGATCTTTCGCATCTACTCGATGACCAAGCCGATCGTCTCGGTCGCGCTGATGATGCTGGTGGAGCAGGGTCGGGTGCTGTTGCGCGACCCGGTGTCCAAGTACCTGCCCGAGTTCATCGGCGTTCGGGTCGGCGTCGAGCGCGACGGGCAACTCGAACTCAAGTTGCCGAAGCGGCCGATGACGGTGCACGACCTGCTTCGCCACACCGCCGGCCTGACCTACGAATTTCTCGAGCCTTCCGCCGTGCGGCTGCGTTACGTCGAAGCCAGGCTGTCAGCGCGCGACCGCAGCAGCGCCGAGCACTGTGCCGCGCTCGCGCAACTGCCGCTGATGCACGAGCCGGGCTCGGTGTGGGACTACAGCCGCGCCACCGACGTGCTCGGCCGCCTGCTCGAAGTGGTCAGCGGGCAGCACCTGGGCGAGCACCTGCGCAGCGCGATCTTCGAGCCGCTGGACATGGTCGACACCGGCTTCGCGGTGCCGATCTCGCAACACCTGCG
>JANYFX010000195.1 GCA_025359585.1 Rhizobacter sp.
CCGGTCTGCGCCAGGCCGAACTCACCGTAGAAATCGCACTCGTTGCCGAGCCGGTAGTGGCCGCCGGAAATGCCCAGGTTGTAGCAGGCACGGGCCTCGTTCTTCGAGGTGGCACCAGGGCCCGCGCGGAAGTAGCCGTCGAAATCGACCGCCGAGGCGCCGGACGCCCCCAGCGCTGCGGCGAGTGCGGTGGCGGTGAGCGCAAAAGCGCGTCGGGTGTTGTGTGTGCTCAAGATCTGTCTCCTGTTGTCGGTTGATGAAATGGCAGGGCGCAACTTCCCCTGCGCGACGAAAAACCGCGTTGAATCGGTGGGTCCGGAATCGAGAAACGCACTGGCCGCGTCGCTCGCCTCGAAGGCGACCGAAGTGGCCAACGCGGGGCCGTCGGCACGACGACCGCGGCGCGGCTCAGCCGCTATCGTTGAAGCTGGTCATGGGTTGCCCCCTCCGCGTTGCTCGACATGGCCGCGTGCAGTCGCCGCTGCGGCAAGTCCAGGTTCAGTTCCTTGGCGCGTGCGATCAGCGGCGCCATGCGGCGCCGCTTCTTCTCGCCGTGGTCTTTCGCGATGTCGGCGAGCCGGTGCGCGAGAAACGGGTTCAGCAGGCGGTCTCGCAGCCCGGCCAGATAGGCCAGCGCGTGCGCCGCTTCGCCTTCGGCTTCGAAGACCGGCAGCACCTCATCGCGCCACACCGCCTCGAGCTCCGCCCGCAGCACCGGGTCGTTCATCGCCTCGCACACGGTCTCGTCGCGCGGCCGCCGATCGGCCTGCCAGCGCTCGGCGAGAAAGCTGTGCGCCAGGTTGAGCAGCATCAGCTTGAGCCGTTCGTGGCGCTGCAGGTTGTCGGTGAGCACGATCGCCGGGTGGGTGCAGGGCAGCAGCATGCGTTGCTGGCGTTCGATGGCCCACAACGCGAACGGCTCGGCCACGGCGCCGATCGGCTCGATCGGCGCCGACACGATGCGGTCCACGAGCGAATTGACCCAGACGCAGTGCTCGCCCACGTAGGCCAGAAATGCCGGCTCGGTGCCCCACGCGCGAGCCAGCCCGAGCACGAGGGCGCGCAGCGTGTCGCCGTTGCGCGAGACCAGCTCGCAGGGGTAGAGCGACAGGGCCGCGGCAGGGTTGCGGCTCCAGCGGTGGTGCAGCAGCACCAGCAGCTTGGCGGGGAAACTCTCGGGCACGGCACCGGCATCGCGTAGCAGCGCCGCCGTGTCGCTCTCGGCGAGCGCGTAACCGTGCTCGGCCGTGTTCGACACGATGACCTGCGCCGCCGTTGCCGCCTCGATCACACGCGCCCAGTCGCGGCCCGCGTTCAGCGCTTCGCGGACCGAGTCGACAAACACGGTCTCGGCGACGGTCTCGCCGTTCATGCGCCCGCGAATGTCGACGCAATAACCGAGGCCGCTCGCCAGCGCCGCCAGCCGCGCGCTGCTCTGCGGGCTGTCGGTGGTCTGCACCACGGTGATCCCGCCGATCGCCTCGCCGCGGGCCAACGCCTGCGAGACGAACAGGTCGACGTGGGCCTGCAGGAAACGGCCGGTGCCGAATTGAAGGATCGCTTGTGTCACGCGGCGGCGCTCCGGTTCAGCACTCGACGATCGCCTTGACCACGCCTTGCGCCGGGTCGAGCAGCGAAGCGAAGTCTTGCGGCACGCGGGCCAGCGGCATGCGGTGGGTGTTCAGCGCGGCGTCGGGGATCAGGCCGGCACGCATCGCGGTGAGCACGGTCTCGAAGTCTTGCATCGTCGCGTTGCGGCTGCCCAGCAGCGTGGTCTCGCGCTTGTGAAACTCGGGGTCGGAAAAAGTGATGCTGTCGCGCACGACCGAGATCAGCACGTACTTGCCGCCGTGCGCGATGAACTTAAAGCCCCGCTCCATCGCGCGTGCATTGCCGGTGGCGTCGAACACCACGTCGAAGAAGTCACCGCCGGTCTGGTCCGACAACTGCCGTTCGTCGTCGGGGCCGACGAGCATGCCCGCATGCGCGCCGAGCTGGCGCAGGCAGAACTTGACACGCTCGGCCCGGGTGTCGAGCGCCGTGACGGTGGCCCCGCGCAAGCGCGCGAAGATGAGCGCGGCCATGCCGATCGGCCCGGCGCCGACAACCAGCACACGCTGGCCGGCCTGCACGTCGGCACGGCGCACCGCGTGCGCACCGATCGAAAGAAACTCGACCATCGCGGCCTGGTCGAGGCTGACACCCTCGGCCTTGTGAACGAACTGTTCGGGCACGCTCAGGTACTCGGTGAACGCGCCGTCGCGGTGCACGCCGAGCACCTGGATGTTCACGCAGCAGTTGGTCTTGCCCTGTTTGCAGGCCACGCACTTGCCACACGAGAGATACGGCATCACGAACACCGGGTCGCCCTGCGCCAGCGCACTGCCGGCCGGCGCCTCGGCCACCAGGCCCGACAGCTCGTGGCCCATCACGCGCGGGTAGTCGAGGTAAGGCTGGTCGCCGGTGAAGATGTGCAGGTCGGTGCCGCACACACCGACACGCTTGACGCGCAACAAGACTTCGCCCTCGCCACGCGTCGGTCGGGGGTGTTGCTCGGCGCTCAGCACGCCAGGGGTTTTGCAGATGACGGTCAGCATGAAGGTCCTTGTCGGGTCGGCGTCAGTCCAGATGGAACACCTGTTCCATCGCAGCCCAGTGTTCGCCCGGCCGGCGGCTCGCCAGCGGCACCTGGCAAGGGCCGCAGACGCGCCACCAGCGCTGGGTTTCGGGGTCGGCGGCGATGGCCGCCATGTCGGCGGCGAAGTCGCTGCCGTGGTATTCCCAGCAGCTGAACAGCAGGTTCTCCGGCTGCCGCAGAAAGATCGAGTAGTTGCGGATGTGCGAGAGGCGGATGCGTGCCAGCACCTCGGGCCACACCTCGGCATGCAGCCGCTTGTACTCGGCGATGTGTTCGGGCCCGATGCCGATGACCATTCCCATGCGTTGCATGCGTGGCTTTCAGTCGAGCTTGTAAAAACGGCGCGCGTTGCCGCCGAAGACCGCGTCGAGCGCCGCGCCATCGGCGTGCGGTTCGCAGAGTCTTCGGGCCATCGTGAACCAGCTGCCGTAGTCGGCCGCGAGATGCAGCACCGGCCAGTCGCTGCCCCACATCAGGCGCTCGTGGCCGAAGGCCGCGAAGAGCTGCGCGACCCACGGTGCGAGCACCGCGCTGTCTGCATGCGGGCCGGCTTCGGTCAGCAGGCCAGAGAGCTTGCAGTGCAGGTTCGGCAAGGCCGCGAGCGCGGCGATGTCGCTGCGCCACGGCTCGACGGCGCCGGTCGCGATCAAGGGCTTGGCGGCGTGGTCGATCACGATGCGCAGCCGCGAATGGCGCCGCGCGAACGCGAGCAGCGCGGGCAATTGCGCAGGCCGGACGAGTGCGTCGAAAGCCAGCCCGCAGTCGAGCATGGCGCGGGCCGCCGCGTCGAAGGCCGGGTCGTTCGACCAGCCATCGTCGGGCAGGTCTTGCAGCATCGGTCGAAGGCCCTTGAGCGAAGCGTTCTGCGCGAGCCTGGCGATGTGCAGGGCGGCGTCGGGGCGTGTCATGTCGACCCAGCCGACCACACCGAGAACGAAGCTGTGGCGCGCCGCGAGATCGAGCAGGCGCCGCGTGTCGGCCAGCGTCGGCAGCGATTGCACCAGCACCGTCGCGTCGATGCCGCAGGCCTTCAGCTCGGGCAGCAGGTCGGCCGGTTCGAAGTCGCGGTGGATCGGTGCCAGGGCCGCAGGCGGCCAGTGGCCTTGCCGATCGGCGATGCGCCAGAAGTGCTGGTGTGCGTCGATGACCATGGCGGTTTTCATTCAGCGGGCAGCGGCGCGCGCTCGTCCACCAGCGCGCGCTCGCGCAGCGCCTGCCAGAACGCGCGTGGGATCGGCGTGTCGAACCAGGCGATGTTCTGCCGGACCTCGGCGTCGCTGTGCGCGCCCGCCACGCACGACACCACCGCCGGATGGGCGAGCGCGAATTGCAGTGCCGCGGCAGGCAGCGGCACGTCGAACTCGCGACACACACGCTGCAGCGCTTGCACACGTTCGAGCACCTGCGTCGGCACCGGGCCGTAGTCGAAGGTGCCGGCGCCCGCGAGCACGCCGGAGTTGAAAGGCCCGGCCGCCACCACCGCGCAGCCGCGGCGCAGGCATTCGTCGAGAAACGGCGACAGGGATTCCTGTTCGAGCAGGGTGTAGCGGCCGGCGAGCAGGGTGCAGTCGAGGTCGAACTCGTCCAGGCTGGCGCGGGCCACCTGCCACTCGTTGACGCCCAGCCCCACCGCCGCCACCGCGCCGCTGCGGCGCAGCTCTTCGAGGGCGCGAAAGCCACCGCCCTTGGTCAGCTGCTGCCAGTACGACGCGTGGCGATCACCGTGGGTCAGCGTGCCGATGTCGTGCACGTAGAGGATGTCCACCCCCGAAACGCCGAGCCGGCCGAGACTCTCGTCGAACGAGCGCAGCACGCCGTCGCGGCTGTAGTCGAAGTACGGGCGGAACGGCAGCGGGTCGATGAAGCCGCTGTCGCTCGAACGCACCGTGTCGTCGGGGCGCATG
>JANYFX010000340.1 GCA_025359585.1 Rhizobacter sp.
CTTCGGCTTCATCGCTCAAGACGCGGGCGGCGCTGACCTGTTCGCCCACTTCCGTGACATCCAGGGCAACGGCTTCAAGACCCTGCTGGAAAACCAGCGCGTCGAATTCGAAGTCAAGCAAGGCCAGAAGGGCCTGCAAGCCGCGAACATTCGCGTGCTGTAAACCCCAGGGCTTCGGCCTTGAACAAGAACCGCGGCTTGCCGCGGTTTTTTTATGCCCGGCTCGCGCGCAACGTGCGTCGCCTGCGAGACGGCAGCCACCGCGCGGCGCGCCTAAGATTCGGCCCTCGCCCACCGGAGACAAAACATGACCACGCTCGCCGCGCTCACCAACCACCAGATCCGCCTCGCTGCCCGCCCGAACGGCCTGCCCACCCGCGACGGCTGGAGCTTCACGACCGAACCCGTCGCCGAGCCGGCCGAAGGCGGTGTGCTGGTCAAGGTGAACGCGTTGTCGCTCGACCCGGCAATGCGCGGCTGGATGAACGAAGGCAAGAGCTACATCCCGCCGGTCGGCATCGGCGAGGTGATGCGCGCCGGCGGCGTGGGCACGGTCATCGCGTCGAAGAGCGCGGCCTTCGCGGTCGGCGACACGGTGAGCTGCACGCCCGGCGTGCAGGAGTACTGCCTGATCCCGGCCGAGCAGTTCAAGCGCCAGGGCCTGTTCAAGATCGACCTGCGCCTGGGCACGCCCACGCAATGGCTCAACGTGCTGGGCATGCCCGGCATGACCGGCTACTTCGGGTTGATGGACGTGGGCCAACCCAAGCCCGGTGAAACGGTGGTGGTCTCGGGCGCGGCCGGCGCGGTCGGCCAGACGGTGGGCCAGCTCGCCAAGCTCAAGGGCTGCCGCGTCGTCGGCATCGCGGGCGGGGCCGCCAAGTGCGACTGGGTCGTCAAGGAACTGGGTTTCGACGCCTGCATCGACTACAAGGCCGGCGACGTGAAAGCCGGCCTGAAAGAACACTGCCCGAAGGGCGTGGACATCTACTTCGACAACGTCGGCGGCGAGATCCTCGACGCGGTGCTCGCGCGCCTGGCCATGAAGGCCCGCATCATCATCTGCGGCGCGATCAGCCAGTACAACAACACGACGCCGGTGCAGGGCCCGAAGAACTACCTTTCGCTGCTGGTGCACCGCGCGCGCATGGAAGGCATCGTCGTGTTCGACTACGCGCCGCGGTTCCCGCAGGCCGTGGCCGAGCTCGCCGGTTACCTGAAAGACGGGCGCATGAAGAGCAAGGAAGACGTGGTCTTCGGCATCGACACCTTCCCCGAAACGCTGCTCAAGCTCTTCAACGGCGAGAACTTCGGCAAGCTGGTGCTGGAGGTCGCGAAGGCCTAGCGCCTCTGCCGATCTGGTCAGCGCGGGCAAAGCCGCGCTGATCCTGCGATCGGGCCCGGCCCGGGCCGGATAAACTTCAAGCGCTGGAAGGCCCTCGATCCACCCTCGACCGGGCGCGCTGCCGTCCGGCGACCCGATGAACGACGCCTCCTCCCCCCCGAATGCCCCGATGCCGGACGTGCTCGCCGCCTGGCTGGAGGCGAGCCACGACCTTCTGGCACTCACCGACGTTCAGGGCCGCATCAGCTGGTCGAATGCCACGTTCCAAAGCGCCACCGGTCTGGGCGAAGACAACAACCTGCTCGACCTCGCGCCACACGACTGGCGCGCCGGCGAACCACGCCGCACGCTGCTCGCAGCGCTGACCCAGGGTGCCCCGGGTGGCCTGGACCTCGGCCTGCGCAACCCGGCCGGAACGGCGCTGTGGGTGCAAGCCCGCGTCGCGCGTGTCGGCGAGACCTGGCTCTGGACATTGCGCGACACCACCACCGAGCGCGCCCTCGCAGAGCGTGCACAGCAGCTTTCCGAACTGCTCGAGATGGCCCAGGAATTCGGCCGGCTCGGTGTCTGGGAGCGGGAGATCCCCTCCGGCCGCGGCCGCTGGGACCGGCACGTGTTCAGCTTCTTCGGCATGGAGCCCACCGGCGACACGCCCGACTTCGCCGTGGCCGCATTGCGCATCCACCCCGATGACCGCATGGACCAGGCCTACGCCGATTCGACGCGGCAGGTGGGCCGCTACACCAGCCGCTACCGCGTGGTCCAGCCCGACGGCAGCGTGCGCTGGATCCACTCGCAATGGGAGGTCAAGAACTCGCCGCAAGGCCGGCCCGACCGCACGGTCGGCATCATGGTCGACGACACGGCGGTCTACAAACTCGCGCAGTCGCTCGACAGCACGAGCAGGCAGCTCAGGCTCGCCGCCGAACTCGCCGACATCGTGATCTGGCGCCACGATCTGAAGACCGGCCTCGTGCACTACAACGACCACGGGCTGAAGGTGCTCGGCATACCGTACCGCGGCGAGGGCGTTACGCTCGAAGAAGCGCGCATGCACGCGCACCCCGACGATCTGGCGATGCTGGCCGCATCGGCCGCCAAGGCCTTGACGAGCAGCGTGCCGGTCGACGTCGAGGCTCGCCACCGGCGTGCCGACGGCAGCTGGCGCCGCATGCTGGTGCGCCGTGTGGTCGAGCGCAGCCCGTCGGGTGAGGCGCTGGCCTACGTCGGCGTCACGCTCGACGTGACCGATCAGGTCGAGCGCTCGCACCGCGCCGAGCAGCTCGCGCGGCGCCTCGAGGCCGCTGCGCGTGCGGCGCGCATCGGCGTGTGGACCACCAGCCTGAGCTCGACCGAGACCGAGTGGAACGCGCAGATGTACGAGCTGTTCGACATGGTCGGGGCAAGCCGCCCACCCACGCTGACCGAGTGGATCGCGTCGTGTGTGCATGCCGACGACGCGGCACGCGTCGCTGCCACCTGCCGCGCCTACCTTCACAGTGCACAAGGTGCGCTCGAGATCGAGTTCCGCGTTCAGCGGCGCGATGGCGCAACACGCTGGATGGTGCTGCGCGCCGACATCGACCGCAGCAGCATCGACATGGCGCGCGTCTTCGGCATCGCGATGGACGTGACCGAGCGGCGCGAGGCATTCGCGGCCCTGCACGCCGCGAGCGAACGCGCGGCGCTGATCACCCGCCACGCTGGCATCGGCACCTGGGAGACCGACGGATCGAACAGCCAGGGCTCGTGGGACGACCAGATGTTCCGCCTGCGCGACATGGAACCGAGGCCGGTCGCGCCGGGCCGCGAAGAACGCCTGGCCATGCTGCACCCCGACGACCGAGCACAGAACCTGGACGCCCCCGCCGGCTTCGACGTCGACATGGCCCCGACCGCCTACGAGTTCCGGGTGCGGCTGCCCGACGGCAGCTACCGCTGGCTGGCATCGCGCTCGGCGGCCTTGCGCGACGAGCACGGCAAGGTCGTCAAGCGGGTCGGTGCGAACTGGGACATCACCGCCGCCAAAAATGCCGCTGCCGCACGCCAGCAAACGCTGCTGGCCGAGCGCGAAAGCCAGGCCAAGTCGCAGTTCCTGTCACGCATGAGCCACGAGCTGCGCACGCCGCTGAACGCGGTGCTCGGTTTCACACAACTGCTGCAAAGCGACGCCGAGCTGAGCGGCTCGCACAGCCAGTCGGTCAAGCTCGGCCACATTCGCTCGGCCGGCGAACACCTGCTGGCATTGATCAACGACGTGCTCGATCTTTCGAGCCTGGAGGCGGGCACGCTCAGGCTCGATCTGCAGGCGGTCGATCTCGCCAGCGCCGTGGCGCAGGCGCTGCCGCTGGTGGCCGGCCTCGCCGCCAAACACCAGATCGGCCTGCACGCCGGCACGGTTTCCGGCACGGTGCGCGCCGACCCGATCCGCCTGCGCCAGGTGCTGATCAACCTGCTCGCCAACGCCATCAAATACAACCGGCCGCGCGGTCAGGTGGTGGTCGAGTCAGACCCCGGCGCGCACCACGTCTGCCTGCGGGTGCGCGACAGCGGCAGGGGCCTGAACCCCGAACAGCTCTCGCACTTGTTCGAGCCCTTCAACCGCCTCGGCATGGAGAGCGAAGGCATCGAAGGTTCCGGCATCGGCCTGACCGTCGTGAAAGCGCTGGTCGAAGGCATGGGCGGGCAGATTGCCGCGTCGAGCCTGGCCGGCCACGGCACGGTCTTCGAAGTGACGCTGCCAAGCTCGGTCGCCTCGCCCGCCCCCGAGCCGATGCGCGCCGATGCGCCACGGCCCCCACCACGCCAGCAACGCACCGGCACTTTGCTCTACATCGAAGACAACAGCGTCAACGTGTTGCTGGTGGAAGAACTCGTCAAGACGCTGCCCGGGCTGAGCATCGTGTCCGAGGGCACCGGTGCGGGCGGCGTGGCGCGCGCGCTCAGCCTGCGCCCCGACGTGATCCTGATCGACCTGCAACTGCCCGACTTCGACGGCTTCGAAGTGCTGCGCCGACTGCGCGCGCGGCCCGAGACTGCCGCCACGCCTTGCATCGCGCTGTCGGCCAATGCGATGCCCGACGACATCGCACGCGGCCTGGCCAGCGGCTTCGACGACTACTGGACCAAGCCGATCCGGTTCAAGCCGTTTCTCGACGCGCTCGGCCGGCGCTTTCCGGCGTCAGTCGTCGAGCGCTGAGGCGACCAGGCCGCGCTGCTTCAGCATCGGCAGGGCCGTCGGCCCGCGCCCGCGGAACGCGCGGTAGGCGGCCGCGGGCTCGATCGAGTTGCCGGTCGAGTAGATGAACTCGCGCAGGCGCGCTGCGACCGCCGGGTCGAACGGGCTGCCGGCCTCCTTGAAAGCGTCGTAGCCGTCGGCGTCGAGCACCTCGGCCCACAGGTAGACGTAGTAGCCGGCCGCGTAGCCCGAGCCCGAGAACAGGTGCTGGAAGTGCGTGAGCCGGTGATTCAGGCCAACCCCTGCGGGCAGGCCGATCCGCTCGA
>JANYFX010000255.1 GCA_025359585.1 Rhizobacter sp.
CGCGCAGTGACCGAACCCTCGCTGGAGGCGCTGATCGAGGCGCTGCGCCGTTTGCCCGGCGTCGGTGTGAAGTCGGCGCAGCGCATGGCGTTTCACCTGCTGCAGCACGACCGTGAAGGCGCACGGCAGATCGCGCTGTCCCTGCAGTCGGCCATCGACCACGTGCGCCACTGCGAACGCTGCCACACCTTCACCGAAGCGCCGGTCTGCCGCACCTGCCTCGACCCGAACCGCGATGCCAAACAGCTGTGCGTGGTCGAAACGCCGGCCGACCAGGCCGCGCTCGAGCGCACCGGCAGCTACCGCGGTTTGTACTTCGTTCTGATGGGCCGCCTGAGCCCGCTCGACGGCATCGGCAGCGGCGACATCGGAGCGCAGCAGCTGCTCGACCGGGCCGCCGACGACGCGACCGAAGAAGTCATCATCGCAACCAACTTCACCGCCGAGGGCGAGGCCACCGCCCACGTGCTGTCCGAAGCGCTGAAAGCGCGCGGTCTGCGCGTGACGCGGCTGGCGCGCGGCGTGCCGATCGGCAGCGAGCTGGAGTACGTGGACCTGGGCACCATCGCCCACGCGCTGAGCGACCGGCGCTGAGGCGCCGGCTCAGTTGCGCGCGACTTTCTGCGCCGGCTTGCCGACCGCCGCGCGCCCCGGGCGGGCAGCTGCCTTGCGCCCAGCGGCCGCCGTGCGCGTCGGCTTGTGCGTGCTGCTCTTGGCCTTGGCCACCTTCGTGCCGCGCGCCGCCTTGCCGGCGACGTAGACCGTGATGCTCTGCCCCGGTCTGAAACTCGCCGACGCGCTCACGTCGTTCCACTGCGCCACCTGCGCTGCGCTGACGCGGTAGCGCTTCGCGACCGTCGCCACGCTGTCCTTGCGGCCGGCCTTGAGCGACACCTTGCGCAAGCTCGGGCCGTCGGGCGCCAAGGACATCGACGCGTTGTCGGCCACCTCGATCGACACATCGGTCAGCCGGTGCGCAGCGCGTGGCACCAGCAGCGTGGAGCCGGCCTTGACGAGCATGCGCGGCGGGATGCGGTTGACTTCACGCAACTCTGCTTCGTCCATGCCGACGAGGTGCGCTGCTTCGGCCGGGCGCAGGGTCTTGGGTGCCGTCCACGCCGTCCAGCTCGCGAGCGGGCCGCGGTGCAAGGGCAGCTCGCGCACGAACTGGTTGGCGTTGTCGTAAGGCAGCAGCACCTGCGACGTGCCGGCCGCCAGGATCACCGGCTTGTTCATCTGCGGGTTCAGGGTCTGGAAGTCTTCGAGCCGCATGCCGGCCAGGCGCACCGCGACGGCCACGTCCATGTCGCGTTCGATCGGCACGCTCAGGAAGTAAGGGTGGTTCGACAGCACCGGCAACGCCAGGTTGAAGTCGGCCGGCCGCGCCACGATGTTCTTCACCGCCTGCAGCTTGGGCACGTAGTACTGCGTTTCGTTCGGCATTTTCAGGCTGCCGTAGTCGGTGGGCAAGCCCAGTTTCTGGTTGCGGTTGATGGCGCGCTGCACGCTGCCTTCACCCCAGTTGTAAGCCGCCAGTGCCAGGTGCCAGTCGCCGAACATGCCGTAGAGTTTTTGCAGGTAGTCGAGCGCGGCGCGGGTCGAGGCCAGCACGTCGCGCCGGTCGTCGCGAAAGATGTTCTGCTTGAGCGCGAAGTCTTTGCCGGTGCTCGGAATGAACTGCCACATGCCCGAGGCCTTGGCGCTCGACATGGCTTGCGGGTTGAAGGCACTTTCGATGAAGGGCAGCAGCGCCAGTTCGGTCGGCATGCCGCGGTGTTCGAGTTCTTCGACGATGTGGAACAGGTAACGCCCGCCACGCTCGGTCATGCGCTGCACGTAGTCGGGGCGGGTGGCGTACCACTGCTCGCGGTTGCGCACCAGGTCACCGTCGAGGTCGGGCATCGCGAAGCCGCGGCGCACACGCGCCCAGAGGTCGGTCTGCGCGGCGCGGTCGTCGAGGTCGAGGCGCACCTCGGGGCGCAGCGGGTCGACCGGAACCGGCGCGGTGGCCACCTCGGGTTCGGCCGGCGAGGTGGGGGCGGCGACGGCACTGGCTGCAGGCTGCGCCGGGGTGGCCGCGGCCGCAGGGGTTGCGGCACTGAAGACACTGGCCGGTGTCTCCCCCGGAGCGTTCTCGTGAGGCGCTGTCGCGCAGCCCGCCAGCAATGCACATGACAGCAGCACCGTGGTGAGACAGGAAACCTTCAACCGGTCCCACCGGCGCTGCTTGGAGGATGTCATCGGAGTTGATTCTTCCATTCGCGAAAGATGGCGTTGCAGTCGTCGAGCACTGCACGGTGGTGGGTCACTAGAATCGCGGCGAGCTGCAGCTCGTGCGGGTCGAGCGCTTCGATCACTGGCGCCGATTCCCCCGGATCGACAACGACGGCGCGGTGGCCATCGTGGAACATCCAGATGCAGTTGTCGGAAGAAGCGGGCAGGGCAATCAGGTTCATGGCAGAGCGCGCGATTATAGGTTTGACCGAATGGCTGCAAACGCCGGCGGGGCGTTACGTGCTCGAATGGGAGCAAGGCCATCTCGACACGGCCGTGGCCGACCTGTTCGGCTTTCATGCGCTGCAACTCGGTCTGCCCGAGCTCGACGCGCTGCAAGCCAACCGCATGCCACACCGCTGGGTCGGCGTGGAGACGGCCGCGGCTGAAGCCGCGTGCACCGACGAGTCCGCGGCTGTGCCGCGCGCCGCCGTGGCACTGCATTGCGACTTCGACGCCTTGCCTTTCGACAGCAACAGTCTCGATCTCGTGGTCTTGCCCCACGCGCTCGAACTCGCGCGCGACCCGCACCTGGCGCTGCGCGAGGTCGAGCGTGTGCTCGTGCCCGAAGGCCGGGTCGTGATCGTCGGTTTCAACCCGGCCAGCCTGTGGGGCCTGCGCCAGAGCCTCGGGCGCTTGCGGCGCGGCCTCGGGCTGGGCGCGAAGCGTGATCTCTACCTGCCCGGCGGCGGCGAGTTCATGCGCTACCGCCGGCTGCGCGACTGGCTGCGCCTGCTCAGTTTCGAAGTCGAGGCCGGCCGCTTCGGCTGTTACCGCCCGCCGGTGCATTCTCAGACCTGGCTGTCGCGCTTCGAGTGGGCCGAGCGCTTCGGCGACCGCTGGTGGCCGGTGTTCGGCGCGGTCTATTTCGTG
>JANYFX010000288.1 GCA_025359585.1 Rhizobacter sp.
CGGCCTCGATCTTCGAGAAGTCGAGAATGTCATTGATGATCGTCAGCAGCGCGTCGCCGCTGTCGCGGATCGTCGAGGCGAAGTCGCGCTGCTCGTCGTTCAGATCGGTGTCGAGCAGCAGGCCGCTCATACCGATCACCGCGTTCATCGGCGTGCGGATCTCGTGGCTCATGGTGGCGAGGAACGCGCTCTTGGCGTCGTTCGCGCCTTGGGCAAGAAGCCTGTCGGCCTCGGCCTGGGCGCGCGCTTCCTGCGCCTCGGCGAAAAGCTGTGCGTTGCGGATCGCCACGCCCACGCCGGCCGCGAGCGTTTCCAGCAGCTTCTGGTCGTCGGGCGTGAAGCGGCCCTCCTCGCGCGTGCTCTGCACGCTGATCACGCCGATGGGCTTGCCGTGCACCACGATCGGCACGCCCAGGTAGCTGGCCGCCCGCACGCCGAGTTGCGAGGCGCCGATCGCGTCGGCTGCTCGGTCCACGTCTTCGTTGAGCAGCAGCGCGCGGCCGGTGTCGATGATCTTGCCGGTCAGTCCTTCGCCCAGACCCTGGGTCTCGAGCTCCTCGCCGTAGGCGTACGGGAAGCGGATCTGCTGCGCGGCCTCGTCCACCAGTGCCACGTAGACGATGTCGGCGCGGAAGGTCTCGCGCATCTTGTCGCCCAGCACGCGGATCAGCTCGTTCAGGTCGATCCTGGAGTTCAAAGCCTGGCCCAGCGCGTTCACGGTCGCCAGCTCGCCGGCGCGCTGCTCGGCCTGCGCCAGCAGCGTCTGCGTCTGCCCGAACAGGCGTGCGGCTTCGAGAGCCAGGCTCATGCTCGCGGCCAGCGTGGTGAGCAGGCGCACGTCGCCTTCGCTGAAGGCGTGCTCGCGGTCCATATTGTCCAGCCCGATCACTGCGGCCACGTGGCCGTCGATCAGCACCGGCACGCGCACAAGGCTGCGGCTGGCCTGCGTGCCGGGCACCGTCTTGCGCTGCACGCCCAGCTCGGCCAGGCGTGCTTCCAGATCGCTGTTGACGATCAGCGGCTGCGCGCTGCGGAGCAGGTGCCAGCCCAGCGTCGAGATCGGCCCGTCGGGCACGCTGAGCCGCGCGCCGCGTTCCACGACGTAGTGGTAGTGGCGCAGGTTGGCCAGCACATCGAAGCCGGCGATGCTGATGCTCTGCGAGTCGAACAGATCGCGCAGGCGCTCGCCCACCAGCTCGCAGATCGAGCGTGCGTCGAGCTTGTTGGCCAGGCCGGCCTGCACGCCGTTGATGATGGCCAGCTCGGCGGCGCGGGCGTCGGTTTCCTTCAGCAGACGCTGCGTTTCGGCAAAGCGCTGCGCGCCTTGCAGGGCCACACCGAGGCTGCTGGCGATGGTGCCGAGCAGGCGAACCTGGGCTTCGTCGAAGGCGTATTCGCGCTCGAAGTGATCGAGGCCGATGGTGCCCACGCGCTGGTCGCTCACGACGATGGGCACGGTCAGCGAGGACAGGGGTTCGTCCGTTCCGGGCATGACCGCAGCACCGGTGGCCTGCACTTCCGCCAGCGTGTTGAGCAGCCAGGTTTCCTTGCGCCCCTGGATTCGGGCCCAGCGCACGTCGTCGACCACGCGCTCGTCCGCAAGATGCAGGCGAACGCCATGCTCGACCATGTAGAGCATTTTCATGGTGCGTGTCGAGTGCTCGATCCACTGGATCGCCACATCGTCCGACTGCATGACCACGCGCAGCTTCTCGCCCACCAGCTCCACGATGCCCTGGAAGTCGAGCGAGCCGGCGATGCCCTGCTGGATGCTGTTGATCACCGCCAGCTCGCCCGCCCGCTGCTCGGCCTGCGCCTGCGCGGCGCGGGCTTCGGCGGTCCGATCTTCGACCTTGCGTTCCAGCGCCTCGGCGGCGCGCAGGTTGGCCAGCGTCAGCGCGGCCTGCGCGGCCAGCATGCCGAGCAGCTGCGTGTCGCCCTCGTGGAAGCGGCCATAGGCGCCTTCGATGTCGGCATAGACGAAGCCCAGCAGCTCGCGCTGCGCGATCAGCGGCACGATCAGGCAGCTGCGCTGTTGAATCGGCTCCATGCCTTCGGGACCGTGGCGCAGGCGCGCGGCGCGGCTGCGGCGGGCTTCGTCGAGCCACGGCGTGATGGCGCGCAGCAGCGGCGCCTCGGCCTCGCCGCGCGGCAACAGCGAGCCGGCCACCTGCAGGCCATCGGCGCTGTCGAGCAGCAGCAGCACGCGCTCGGCCCCCGACAGTTCGGTGACCTCGTCGACCAGGAACTCGCGCAGTTCGGCTTCCGACTTCTGCTCGTTCAGGCGCAGCCCGGTTTCCACCAGCCGCTCGAACGGTTCGCGCAGGCTGGCCTCGCCGGCCAGGTGCGCCTCGCGCTGTTCGCGCGGCAGCTTGCGGCGCCGTGCCAGCGTCAGCCACGGGCCGATGATCTTGCGCCGCTCGGCGCGCTTGTTCAGCGCGTTGCGGCGCAGGCCCTCGTCGCTGAGCTTGCCCACCGCATCCACGACAAAGCGGTAGGCCTGCTCCAGCGCCGCGTCGGCATCGCTTCGCAGGCGGTTCGCGCGCAATGCCTGGGCATGGTTCCACCAGAGCGCGGCGGGGTCGAGACCGTCGAGCACGGTCAGCCCATGCCGGGTGTGCGCTGCCGCTGCGCGGCGCGTGGCGGCCAACGCCTCGGCCGTGCGGCCCAGCGCGAGCAGCGACTCGCCGATGCGGTGTGCGGCTTCGACCCGGCTGCCCACCATGCTTTGCCCTGCAATGCGCTGCAGCGCCCGAAAGTGCTGCAGCGCCTGCGCCGCATGGCCGTCGGCCATCGCCGCCATGCCGGCAATCGACGCATGGTACGACCACATCTGTGCGCCTGAACTCGCCCCGAGCATCGCTCTGAGCTGCGCCACATGGCGCTGGGCGGCGGCCGCGCTGCCCATCGCGAGTTCGAGTTCGGCGAGATTGGCGATCGCGACGGCCG
>JANYFX010000294.1 GCA_025359585.1 Rhizobacter sp.
CTTGTCGCTGGCCGCCACGATGCTGCTGGCCGCAGGCAACGCCTCGGCGGTCGATTTCGACGGCTACTTCCGCGCCGGCCCTGGTGCCACCTCGAAGAACGAGGCCCGTGCCTGCTACAACCTGGGCATTTCCGGCGGCCACTACCGGCTCGGCAACGAGTGCGATTTCTACGGTGAGTTCGGCCTGGCGCAGACCGGCACCGTCGGCGGCGTGACCTACAAGGCCAAGGTCATGTTCAACGAATACAACCCCGGCACCGACGTCGGCAAGTCCAGCTCCAGCTTCGAGCAGATGTACGTTGAAGGCAAGGGCTTCGACATCTCGCCCGACACCAACTTCTGGATCGGCAAGCGCTTCTACGGCCGCGCCGACGTGCACATCCTCGACACCAACTTCGTGCGCATGGACGGCGTGGGCGTGGGCGCCGACGGCATCGCGGTGGCCGGCGGCAAGCTCGGCCTGGCCTACTTCAGCAGCGACTCCGGCTCCGGCTTCGGCGACGGCGGCACCGGCTTGTCCACCAACCCCGGCAACCGGCTCAATGCCGACCTGAGCGAGATCGCCGTCAACCCGGGCGGCAAGCTGCGCGTGACCGGCACCCTGACCCAGGGCAACTACAACAACGCCACCAACGGCAAGGGCACGACCGGCTTCGGCCTGAGCCTGCAGCACAACCAGGACATCGCCGGCCTCGGCGGCGGCAACACCCTGTGGCTGCAATACGCGCAAGGCTCGGCCGGCCTGGACGGCAACTTCGGCAAGATGACCGCGCCGTCGGGCGCGAAGCAGTTCCGCCTCGTCGAGAGCCTGGCCTGGCAAGTCGGTGCGTTCGGCGGCCAGGCGGTCGCGCTGATCGGCCAGCACAGCAAGGACGACGTGGCGCTCACGCCCAAGTACAACGAACTCTCGGTGGGCGGGCGTGTTTCCTATGCGCTGTCGAACAACTTCAAGCTCGTGAGCGAAGCCGGCTACATGCAGAAGAAGCCCGATGGTTCGGCAACACAGAAGCTGGCCAAGTTCACTTTCGCACCGACGCTGTCGACCGGCCCGGGCTTCTGGAACCGGCCTGAGTTGCGCCTGTACGTGACCACGGCCAAGTGGAACGGCGCGGCCAACTCGGCGGCGGGTCTGGCGGGCCTGACCGGTCTGAACAACGGCAAGACCACGGGCACGAGCTACGGCGCTCAAGCCGAAATCTGGTTCTGACCTGATGTGTGCGCCGGGAGCCCGCTGAGGGAGCCTGGTGCGTTCAAATCTTCACTTTCACGAACCGGGCTCCCCCATGAACCGCATCGATATCCCGAAACGACAACACGTCTGGTTGAAGCTGTTTGTGGGCGGGGCCGCCTTGCTGGCCAGCGCTCAGCCGGCGCAGGCCGGCTGGCTCGACACGCTGTTCGGCAAACCCGCTGCGCAAACCGAGGCGGCCCAGGCCGGGCCGGGGCAGCGCTTGTGGCGCATTCACGAGTTCACGACGGTGGCGCTCGTACCGAGGGAACCCGGTGCCGCAGAAACGCCGCCGATGGCACCGATGCCAGCGCTGTCGCCCGAGGCGTTGCGCCAGCAACTCGCGCGGGTGCAGATCGTCGGGCGCGCTGCGCCCGAGCCCTTGTTCGCTGCCGATGAACTCGCCGAGCTCGTCACGCCACTCGTGCAAGCGCTCGGCCGTGCCGGCGTGGGCGATGACGTGCTGCTGCTCAGCAGTTCGAGGCGCGATGGCGGCGTATTGGCTTCTCCCACTGCGGTGACGGCCCGGCTGTTCGTGCAGGGCGACAGCCTGCAGCTCATCGTGCACGATGCGCGCTTCGATTTTTACGACAGCTTTCGCGGCACGCAGATCGCGCCGCGATTCACTTTCGGTTCGCGCACGTCCACAGGTGCGGCGCAGGTCCAAAGCGTGGGCGCGAGCAACCGCCGCGCCGACTGGCTGGCCATGGCGCTGCCGACGATGACCCGCGACGCTGCGGTGCCCGTGGCGACACCGACACCACCGATCGCGACCCCCGCGCCCATGCCCGCGGTGCAGCCCACCCGCAAGCCACTCGACGCAAGCAGCGCCGACGACATCGAGCGCCGCCTCGAGACGCTGAAGCGCCTGCGCGACAAAGGCCTGATCAGCGAGGACGAGTACCTGCAGAAGCGCAAGGAAATCCTGCAGCTGCTGTGAGGTGAGTTCGGCGTTGCGGGCGCGCCGCGCTTCGGGCAAACACTCGCAGGCGACCTGAACGCTGCCTTAACATCCGCGCGATGCGATGCCGACCCGCCCCATGAAATTGCTGCTCGCCGAGGACGACACGATCCTGGCCGACGCCTTGACGGTGAGCCTCAAGGCCAGCGGCTTCGAGGTCGAGGTCGCGCCCAACGGCGCGGTGGCCGAGTACCTGTTGCTGCGCCAGGACTTCGACATCGGCGTGCTCGATCTCGGCCTGCCGCTCGTCGACGGCCTGACCGTGCTCAAGCGTGTGCGCGCCACCAAACCCGAGCTGCCGATGATGGTGCTGACCGCGCTCGACGGACTAGAGCAGCGGGTCGCCGGCCTCAACGCCGGGGCCGACGACTACCTCACCAAGCCCTTCGACTTCCCCGAGCTGGAAGCGCGCATCCGCGCCTTGCTGCGCCGCGCGCATGGCGCGAGCGGCGCGGCCACGGTGCAGCTCACCGGGCTCTTGCGTTTCGACCGCGAAGCGCGCCGCGCGACCGTCGACAAGACCGCCATCGAACTCTCGCCGCGTGAGTGGACGCTGCTCGACCTGTTGCTCACGCAGCGTGACCACGTGGTCACGAAAGAGCAGATCGTGCAAGGCTGGACGCCCGACCCGAGCGAGCAGAACCCGGGCTCGATCGAGGTCTACATTCACCGCTTGCGGCGCAAGCTCGAAGGCTCGAAGGTCTCGATCCGCACGGTGCGCGGCCTGGGCTACCTTCTCGAAGCCGAAACCTGAGCGGGGCCAGCGTGTCGGCCCCCCGCTGGACATCGCGCCTCCCGCTCGGCGCCCTGCGCCGCGTGCCCGGCCTGACCCCCGGCACGCGCTCGCTGCACCGCCACCTGCTGCTGTGGCTATTGCTTCCGCAACTGGTGCTGTGGCTGGCGGCCGCGATCTTCACCTACGACCTGGCCGACACCTACGCCAACCGCGCCATCGACGCCAGCCTGAGCACCGCTTCGCGCGCGCTGGCGCGCCAGGTCAAGCCGAGCGGCAGCGGTTTGTTGATCGACTTCCCGCGCGCCGCGCAAGACATCATCGAAGCCGACCCCGACGACCGCGTCTACTACATGGTCAGCACGCCGCCCGGCGAGTTCATTCTCGGCAACAACCAGATGCCGCAGCCGATGCCGCCGATCGCCGAGCCGCGCCTGGGCCAGCCCTACATGTACGACGCCAAGGTGCGCGAGCTCACGCAGTACGGCCACCGCGATGTCGATGTGCGCGTGGTGGCGCTCTACCTCGCATACGGCGAGCCTGGCAAGCCGCAGCGCATGCTGGTGCAGGTGGCGCGCAGCCGGGCCAGCCGCGAGGTGCTGGCTCGGCAGATCCTGATCGACACGGCGCTGCCCTTGTCGGGCTTGATCGTGCTGATGTCGATCATCGTGTGGGGTGGCATTCGCGGCGGGCTGGCGCCCTTGGCTCGGCTGCGCAGCGTGGTCGAGAGCCGGGCCCCGAACGACCTGGCGCCGATCCGCCTCGAGGCCGCGCCCGAAGAAGTGCGCAGCCTCGCCATCGCGCTGAACGCGCTGTTGGCCGAAGTGCGCGAGAGCGTCGACACGCAGAAGCGCTTCATCAGCGACGCGGCCCACCAGCTGCGCACGCCGCTCGCCGGCCTGAAGAGCCAGACCGAGCTGGCGCTGGCCAGCGCCGCGCTCGGCGCCGACCCCGAACTGCATGCGCGGCTGCGGCGCGTGCATGAAAGCGCCACCCGCAGCGCCCACCTCGTGAGCCAGTTGCTGACGCTGGCCCGCGCCGAGCCCGAAGCGGCGATGGCGCAGGCCCGCACCTGCTTCGACCTGCAGCGCCTGGCGCGCGAGGTGGCGGCCGAGCAGGTGCCGCGCGCCCTGGCGGCCGGCATCGACCTCGGCGGTGACGACACCGAGCCGGGCGAAACGCCACTGCCCGTGCTGGGCAACGCGATGCTGATCCGCGAGGCGCTGATCAACCTCGTCGACAACGCGATTCGTTATGCCGGCCGCGGGGCGAGCATCACGGTGACGGCCAAGGCGCAAGGTGGTGATGCCGTGGTCTGTGTCGAAGACAACGGGCCGGGTGTGCAAGAAGCCGACCGCGAGCGTGTGTTCCAGCGTTTTGTGCGCGCCACGCACGAGGGCAACGGCTGCGGCCTGGGGCTGGCGATCGTCAAGGAAATCGTCGAGCGCAGCCAGGGCAGCGTGGTGCTCGAAGCGGTGCAGCCGCACGGCCTGCGCGCGGTGGTGAGGCTGCCGCTCGTGGGGTGAGGGCCGGCGCTCCTTTTTCTCGGGCATGCCGAATGGAGACAATCGTCGGCATGTCAGAACAGTTCTCTTTCCCGGGCTTCGAGGCGCCGGTGAGCCGGCAGCGGCAGGCGAAGGCACCGCGCGTGGAGCGGCCGTTTCACAGCCTCTTCTTCGCGATCCTGCCGGCGCTTGTCGACCTGCCTCGAATCGACGCGGCCGCCTCGGCCGTGCGTCGCCAGCACGGCGTGGAGCGCGGGCTCGTCAAGACCGAGCGCCTTCACGTCACCTGCTGCGATCTGGGCGACTTCAACGAGGCCCCGGTGCAAACGCTGGTCGACGCCGCAGTGGCGGTGGCGGCAGGCTTGGCGCGCTCGTCTTTCGAAATCGTCTTCGACCGTGTCATGCGGTTCAAGGGGAGCCGGGCGCTGGCCTTGCTGGCGGACGATGGCGCCGGGGAGCTCAAGGCTTTTCGTGCGGCCCTCGGGCAGGCGCTCTCACAAGCGGGCCTGGGGGTCGACGCTGGCGGCGCGCCGCACATGACGCTGGGTTACGGCGGAGACGATGTGTCGGAATCTCTTGCCGAACCGATCCGCTGGACCCCGCAGGACTTCGTGCTCGTGCACAGCCTGGTCGGCAAGGGCGAACATCGGCACCTCGGCCGCTGGCCATTGGCGCCGAACTGATCGGCGCTACTCGAGGTTCTGCACCTGCTCGCGCATCTGTTCGATCGCGACCTTCATCTCGACCGAGATGTTGGTCAGCTCCAGCGCCGAGGCCTTCGAGCCCAGCGTGTTCGCTTCGCGCAGCAGCTCCTGGATCAGGAAGTCGAGCCGTTTGCCAACTTCGCCGCCGGCTTTCAGCAGCCGTGCGATCTCGTCCAGATGCGAGCGCAAACGCGCCAGCTCTTCGGCCACATCGATGCGGATCGAGTACGCCGCCGCTTCGTTCAACGCCCGCTCCTGAGACGCCTCGCGCGAGATGGTTTGCGCCGCGCCGGTGTTGTCGAGCGCCTCTTGCCAGCGTTCGAGAAAACGCTGCTGCTGGCGCTTCACGACCGCCGGCACGAGCGGTTCGGCCCGCGCGGCGAGTTCGCGCAAGCGCGTCACACGCTCCATCAAGACCGCCACCAGGCGTTCACCTTCGCGGCCGCGCGCTTCACGCAGTCCCGTGATGCAACGTTTGGCGGCTTCGAGTGCGACCTCGTCGAGCTTCTCGCTCGGCGCGCTGCCCTTGCACCATTGCAGCACCTCGTGCACCGACAGGCTCTGCGCTTTTGGCAGCCAGCCCTGCACCATGCTTTCGAGACGCGTCAGGCGGTTCAGTTGGTCGGTTTGCGGCCGCGGCCAGTGCGTTTCGGCCTCGGAGCGCGTGTTGAGCCGCAACTCGATCTTGCCGCGCCTGAACGCGGCCGTGAGCAACTCGCGCAGTGCCGGCTCGAGCGCACGAAACTCGTCGGGCAAACGAAAACCGAGGTCCAGGAAACGTCCGTTCACCGAACGTAACTCGATGCTCACACTGCCTTGTGCCGAGGCTGGCGGCTGGGGTGCCAAATTGTCCGCAGACGCCGTTGTTTCATGGGTGGAAGCGGCACCCGAGCTGGCGCTTGCGTACCCGGTCATGCTGTAGACTGCCATGAGAAATTACCCACTGAAAACCGGATTATGTCAAAGCTCAAACCCGCCCCTTTGCCGTCCGGCACGGTGGTGGGTGGCTATCAGGTCATCAAGAAACTGGCAGCCGGTGGCTTCGGTGTGGTCTACCTGTGCGAAGACCCCGACCGCCACCTCGTCGCACTGAAGGAATACCTGCCTTCGTCGCTCGCCGAGCGTTCGCCGGGTGAGCTCACACCGCGCGTCAAGCCCGAAAAACAGCCGCTGTACCGGCTCGGCCTGAAGAGCTTCTTCGAAGAGGGCCGCTCGCTCGCGCAGATCAGCCACCCGAGCGTGGTCTCGGTGCTGAACTTCTTCCGCGAGAACGAAACCGTCTACATGGTGATGAACTACCTGCAGGGCGACACGCTGCAGGACTTCATCGTCACCGCCCGCGACCTCAAGCGTGACAAGGTGTTTCGCGAATCGACGATCCGCAGCCTGTTCGACGAGATCCTGCGCGGCTTGCGCATCGTGCACCAGCACAAGATGCTGCACCTCGACATCAAGCCCGCCAACATCTTCATCACGAACGAGAACAAAGCCGTGATGCTCGACTTTGGCGCCGCGCGCGAAGTGCTGAGCAAAGAGGGCAACTTCATCCGCCCGATGTACACGCCGGGTTTCGCCGCGCCCGAGATGTACCGCCGTGACGGCACCTTGGGCCCGTGGACCGACATCTACGCCATCGGCGCCTGCATCTATGCCTGCATGCAAGGCTACCCGCCCAACGAAGCGCCGCAGCGCACTGAAAAGGACCGCATTGCCATTGCGCTGGCGCGCCTGCGCGGGGT
>JANYFX010000310.1 GCA_025359585.1 Rhizobacter sp.
GGGGTGGATCTCGCAGAACACGTGCGCTTCGCGCACACGCCGGGCGATCAGCTGCGTGACCTGGGAGCCGAAGTCGAGGATGAGGATCTTGTCGTGCATGAGAGATCAGACGATGGAAGCGTCGGCAGCGCGTGCCGACAAACGGGTGCGGCGCGCGCCGCGAAAGTGGATCCAGGCCAGCAGCAACGCGGCGGCCTGCAGGGCGGCGCAGAAGTAGAACGGCGCACCGATGCGCCAGTCGCCTTGCGGCAAGTGCGAAACCATCGCCAGCAGCGGCGCGCCGACCAGCGGCGCGAGCACTGCCATCAGGCTGTTGAGCGCGCTGACCGCGCCGAGCGTGCGGCCCTGTGTGCTGGCGTCGGCCGCGTTCGAAATGATGCTCTGGATCGAAGCAGTGACGGTGAAGCCGAGCAGGTTGCAGCCGACCACCGCGTACATCATCCAGCCTTCGGTGATTGCGCCCCAGGCAACGTAGGCGATCGTCGACGACACGAGCCCGGCGATGGCCAGGCGCTGCGGCGAAAAACGCTTGAGCAGCTGGCCGAGCAACACGCCCTGCACCAGTGCCGACATCACGCCCACCGCGAACAGCGACCAACCGTTCTGTGCCGGGCCCCAGCCGAACTTGAAGGTCGTGTACAACACCCAGACCGTGTACAGGATGAACTGCGCCAGACCGCTGCAGCAGATCACCGCGACGAGCAAGCCCACACCCTTGAGCTGGCTCAGGTCGTACAGCGACGCGAAGGGGTTCAACGACTTGGCCGTAAACAGGCGCCTCTTCTCCGGCGGCAGCGATTCGGGCAGCACGAAGTAGCCGTAGACGAAGTTCAACAACGCGAGCGTTCCGGCCGCGAAGAACGGCCAGCGCAGGTCGATGGACCCGAGCACGCCGCCCATCACCGGGCCGAGGATGAAGCCGACGCCGAACATGGCACCCAGCATGCCGAAACGTTTGGCACGGTCGGCCGGCGGCGTGATGTCGGCCACGTAGGCGTTGGCAACCGACGCGTTCGACTGCATCGCGCCGCTGAACAGGCGCACCACGATCAGCATCCAGAGTGCGGTCGCGAGCGCCGTCACGAAGAAGCTCAGCGCCAGCGCGCAGAAGCCGAGCAGCAGCACCGGGCGCCGGCCGAAGCGGTCCGACAGCCCGCCGAGGATCGGCGAGGTGAAGAAGTTGGCAATGCTGAACGCGAAGGTCGTGGCGCCGAACCAGAAAGCCTGATCGGCCTGCGAGCCGGTGAAGGTGCCGACCAGCGCCGGCAAGACCGGAATGATGAGGCCGATGGCCATCATGTCGATCAGCACCGTCAGCATGATGAACGGCATGGCCGCCTTTCGGCCGGCGGCCGTGGTGGGCGGCGATGAAGGGTCTTGTGTCGTCAAGAAGTGTCTCGCTCTTTTTGGTCTTGTCTTGCCGACACAGTGCGTCAGTCGGCCCGGTAGTTCGGCGCTTCCTTGGTGATCTGCACGTCGTGCACATGGCTCTCGCGGATGCCCGCCGAGGTGATCTCGACGAACTCGGCCTTCTCGCGCATGTCTTCGATGCTGGCACAGCCGCAGTACCCCATCGCTGCACGCAGGCCACCGGCCATCTGGAACACGATCGAGACCATCGAGCCCTTGTAGGGCACGCGCCCTTCGATGCCTTCGGGCACCAGCTTGTCGGCGTTCGGGTTGGCGCCGGTGTTGTCCTGGAAGTAGCGGTCGGCACTGCCCTGCTGCATCGCACCGATCGAGCCCATGCCACGGTAGCTCTTGTAGCTGCGGCCCTGGAACAGCACGATTTCGCCCGGCGCTTCTTCGGTGCCGGCGAACATGCCGCCCATCATCACGGTGTGCGCGCCGGCGGCGATCGCCTTGGCGATGTCACCCGAGTAACGGATGCCACCGTCGGCGATCAGCGGCACGCCCGTGCCTTTCAGCGCGGTGGCCACGCTGTCGATCGCCATGATCTGCGGCACGCCCACACCCGCGACGATGCGCGTGGTGCAGATCGAGCCCGGGCCGATGCCGACCTTCACGCCGTCGGCGCCGGCTTCGACCAGCGCCAACGCCGCCGCGCCTGTGGCGATGTTGCCGCCGATCACGTCGACACTGGGGTAGTTCTGCTTGACCCAGCGCACGCGCTCGATCACACCGGCGCTGTGGCCGTGGGCGGTGTCGACCACGAGCACGTCGACACCGGCTTTCACGAGTAGTTCGACACGTTCTTCGGTGCCTTCGCCGACACCGACCGCGGCGCCGACCCGCAGCTTGCCGAAGGCATCGCGTGCCGCGTTCGGGAAGCTCGTCTGCTTGGTGATGTCCTTCACCGTCATCAGGCCGCGCAGCTCGAAGGCGTCGTTGACGACCAGCACCCGCTCCAGCTTGTGGCGGTGCATCAGCGTCTTGCCTTCATCGAGCGAAGCGCCTTCACGCACCGTGATCAGGCGTTCGCGCGGCGTCATGATCTCGCTGACCGGGGCATCGAGCCGCGTCTCGAAGCGCAGGTCGCGGTTGGTGACGATGCCGACGACGGCCTTGCCTTGCAGCACCGGAAAACCCGACACGCCGTGCAGCTTCGACAGCTCCATCACCTCGCGCACCGTGGTCTCGCGGGTGATCGTGATCGGGTCGCGCAGCAGGCCCGATTCGTAGCGCTTGACGCGCGCCACTTCGGCCGCCTGTTGTTTCGGGGACAGGTTCTTGTGGACGATGCCGATGCCACCCTCCTGCGCGATGGCGATGGCCAGCCGCGCTTCGGTCACTGTGTCCATGGCGGCAGACACCAGGGGCAGGTTCAGGCGGATGTTTCGGGAGAGGTGGGTCGCAAGACCGGTGTCGCGGGGCAACACCTGGGAGAACGCTGGCACCAACAACACATCGTCGAAGGTCAGCGCATTTCCTAAAAGGCGCATGAGGGAGGCTCCATACCCAAAGATACATTATACGGACGACCCCTAAGACCCTCGGTTCAGGCCCGCGCCTACACTCGCCAAATGCCTAAACGCTCCCTTTCTGTCGCTGCGCTGGCCCTGCTGATGCTGGCCCTCGCCCTCCCCGCCCAAGCCCAGTGGAAATGGCGTGATGCCGGGGGCAAGATCCAGTACAGCGACCTGCCGCCGCCCAATGGCACGCCCGAAAAAGACATCCTGCAACGCCCGGCCGGGCTGAAGCAATTGGTGATCGTGCGGCCGTTTGGCGCCCCGGTGGCAGCC
>JANYFX010000347.1 GCA_025359585.1 Rhizobacter sp.
GAAATCAGTCTATCCGCGGCACGCCACGGCCACAACCGGCGTTGTGTGTGCCGGGCTCTTAGGGATACGTGCACGACAGGGCTTGTGGTCAGATCGGCCGAGAGATTCTCAGCGCTGCCGAGCCCTGCTCCATGATCACCGAAGCCCAACTCCAGCAGGTCATGCCGCGGCTTGCCGCGGCGAAGCTGCAGCTGTTTCTGCCTCACCTGAACCGGGCCATGCAGGCTTACGGCGTCAACACCATGCAACGAACGGCGGCGTTCATCGCGCAGCTCGCGCACGAGTCGGGCGAGTTCCGCTGGATGGAAGAGATCTGGGGCCCGACCGACCCGCAGCGCCGCTACGAACCGCCGGGCACACTGGCTGCGCGGCTCGGCAATACCGAAGCGGGCGACGGCAAACGCTTCAAGGGCCGCGGCCCGATCCAGATCACCGGGCGTTTCAACTACGCGAAGTACGGTGCGCTGCTCGGGGTCGACCTCGTGGCCCAGCCCGAGCTCGCAGCGGCGCCGGAAACGGCCTTCGCCACCGCCGGCCTGTACTGGCAATCGAACGGCTTGAACGAGCTGGCCGACGCTGACGATTTCGTCAAGATCACGCGGCGCATCAATGGCGGCACGAACGGCCTGGAGGACCGGCAGAAGTACCACGCGCTGGCCTTGCGCGTGCTGTCCACCGGGTTCGTGGCGGGCCTGGCGCTGCGCGGTGCGGCGGCGCCTGCCGGCGCGGTAGCCCATGAGCCACTGCTGCGCGGCCACGAGGCGATCCGCAGGATTCGTGTCAGCGCAGCGGCCGCCGGCAAGCCGGCTGCCAAGGTGACGCGGCGTGTCGGCTGAACGCGTGAGCCCGCTCTGCGCGAAAGGTGCACGCGGTGTATTGCACGCTCGGGTTCGGCTTGCGCAGCGCGAAGGCGCCTGGCGTCGGGTCGGCCGATAGCATGTTCGTGCAGCCCGGCCTTCGAGGCATCGACCCGCTGCGGCAAGGAGACTGAATGAGCACGACCCGTCCCGCCGATCTTTCATACCCCGACGATGAAGGCTTCGCACAGCCGGTGCACGGCCTGTTCGCCGACCTCGACGCCGGCCTAGGCTGCATCAACCTGCCCGACGATTTCGCCCTAGCGCCGAGCGTCAACCAGCTCAGCGTGATCGCCGACTGGCAGCGCGCGCTCGACGCGCACCGCCGCCGTGCACTCGTGGATCTGTTCCGCGAACTCTCGGCGGCCACCGGTGACGCGCCGCTGCCCGAGCGACTGGCCCGCTTTCGGGCCACCTGCGCAACGCTCGGCCTGGAGTGCCCGCCCGACATGGGTTTGCTGCTGCAGCAGCACTGAGAACACGGCGCCGCTCAGGCCGCCACGAGTGACAGGCTGGGCGCTGCTTGTTGCCGCACCGGTGCGGCAGGCGCGAAGAGGTCGATGTCGGGGTGAAGCGTGTCGATCATGAAACCGTACAAACCGTTCTTCGCGTCGTGCCAGGCGCGCTCGGCGGTCATCGAATCGAACACCAGAACCCGGTGCGGCACACTGCCCGCATAAGCCAGCGGCACGCTGCGCTGATCGGCATGCAGATCCTGGAAACCCAGGCGGCTGTACTGGCGCACCAGCGCCTCGCTGCGCGCCCCGATCACCATCCAGCGCACCTGCGACGCCTGGCAGTACAGATAGGCCGCTTTCCACAAGGCCAGTTTCACCAGAGGGTCGGCGCCCGGCACGGCCGACAAACGCGTGATCTCGGCACGCGCCTGTTCAGCCATGGTTTCGGGCAGCTCGATCGACTGCTCGATCAACAGGGGCCCGCGGGTGCTGACCTGCACACGCGCCGTGCCGACCGTGTGGCCGCGGCGCTTGTCGGTGCAGACCAGCACCGCCGTGCCGGGTGTCAGGTCAACGAGGTCGGGCGCCGCCAGCGAGGCTTTCAGCGCCGGCATGTGGTGGCCGTAGCTCACCGAGCGGGCCGCGCACGCAGCCTCCAGCTCGAGCGTCGAGCGGGCGACGTGCAGCGTGAAACTCAAAGAGGCGCTCGCCATGGTTTCTGCCCATCCATCGTATTTGGCGATCCTAGCTGCGAGCTTTGAATTGCCGCCGCGCGCGTGCAACAAAATGTGAGCGCGCACTGAAGTGAAGCTCTTGTGCCTGCAAGCCTCAAGCCAACCGCGATCAGCGAGAAGTTTGCCCCGCTTTTGCGCGAACCACTCTGGCGCGTCGGTGTCAGACTCGGGCGCAGTTCCTGCGTCTCTTTCTGTTTGACCCTTCGAGCAATGCTGTCCATGGAGTTCTTCGCCCCCAAGCGCCTGAGTTGTGGCGTCGTGATCGTCAACGACGAACACGAGTTGTTGTTGTGCCATGTCACCGGCCAGAACCACTGGGACTTGCCTAAAGGTGGCATCGACGACGGCGAGACCCCATTGCAGGCGGCACTGCGCGAAACCCGCGAAGAAACCGGCTTGCGCCTGGCGGCCGACGAGCTCGTCGACCTCGGCCGGTTTCAGTACACCGGCAAAAAAGACCTGCACCTGTTCGCCACCTGCACCGAGCGTTTCGACATCGCCACGCTGCGCTGCGAAAGCCATTTCTCGGAGCGTTATTCAGGCAAACAGTTACCCGAAATGGACGGCTTCGGCTGGTTCTCTTTCTCGCGGGTGGCGGCGCTCTGCACACCGAAGATGGCGCTGGTGCTGGGCGACAAGCTCGATCTGCCGCAACTGCTGCGCGCGTTCGGCACGAGCGACCGGCAGGGCACCGCGCTGGCGGCCTGACCCTCAGGCGCTGTCGAACAAGCCCGGCCCCACACCCAGCGGCGCGCCTTCGATCTCCAGCAGACGCAGCTTGGTTCGTGCGCCGCCCGGCGCCGAAAACCCGCCGGACTTTCCGCCCGCCGCCAACACGCGGTGGCACGGCACGATGATCGGGAACGGGTTCGCGCCCAGCGCCTGGCCGACCGCGCGGGCGGCATGCGGTTCGCCGAGTCGGTTGGCCACCTCACCGTAAGTGAGCGTCTGGCCGGGCAGGACGCCGCGCGCCAGTTCGTACACACGCAGGTTGAAAGGCGGCACAGCGGACGTGTCGAGCGCGATGTCGAGCAGGCTGTCGGGTTCGCCGCTCAGCAGGCCGACGATGCGTGTCATCACCGGCTGAATGTCGGGCGGCGCATCGGTTTCTCGCGCGCCACCGAAGCGACGCTGCGCGCGTGCCCGCGTTGCAGCCGCGGTCGCCTCGGGCAGCAACACACCGACCAGACCGTGCGCAGCCCAGACCAGCCCGCACGGGCCGATGGCCGTGTCGAACAGAGCGAAGCTCGGAGTCACCATGGGCCGATGATCGCTCAAGCCTGCCAGACGCCGAAGCCACGCTCGCGCAGGGCGATGCCGAGCTCGACTTCCATCTCGCAGGCTCCCCGGTAAGGCATCGGGTTATAGACCTCGTACAGCTGCGGCAGCAGGCGCACGCCGTACTCGCGCACAAAGCGGTTCGACTGGATGCCGGCCATGTGGCGGTCGAAACGCAGGTCGGGGTCCAGGCCCGTCATGCCGACGTAGACGAAAGGCTTGCCGAGCTCGTAGCCCGGGTTCGCTTCACGAAAACGAACCACGTTCCAGACGCGGTCCGACAGCTCGATCACATAGACGCTGTAGTGGTGCGAGCGGGGCGTGGACTTGCGCGTGGCCATGGGTGCCTACACTAGCAGGCCATGCTTAAAGAACCTACCACCGCTTTCGCCACGTTGTTCGAACAGGCGCTCGCCGCGGGCAGCTTCGTCAAGCTCGTGCTCGGCAAGCCGCGTGCCGCAGCAGGGGACTTGGTGCGGGTGTCGGCGCGGCCGGTGCTGCTGAAGGGCGAAGCTTTCGTGTCGTTCGTGCACACCCACAAGACCCGTGACCTGACGAAGAACTTGCCCGCCCCCGACGCCGTGCGGCAAGTGAGCGAGTTGCTCGAGACTAGCTTCAGTCACGCGCACCTGTTCACCACGACCGAAGAAGTGCAGCTGATGGTCAGCAAGAAGGGGCGTCAGACTTTGATGCGTGGCAAGGCGAGCGCCAGCGCCGCACCGGCCGCACACGACCGCGAAAAACACCGCTTCCTCGACCTCGAGCGCGCCTTCCTCACCGAGCTCGGCGTCACCAACGCGCAGCACCAGCTCGTGCCGGCGATGGCGCGCAAGTGGAAGCAGATCAACAAGTTCATCGAGGTGCTCGACAACGCACTCGAATCGTCGGCGCTCAAGAACGCGGCGCGCATCGACGTGGTCGACTTCGGCAGCGGCAAGGGTTACCTCACCTTCGCGATGCACGACTACCTGCGCCACACGCTCGGCCTGCCGGCGCGTGTCGCCGGCGTGGAGCTGCGTGACGACATGGTGGCCTTGTGCAGCGGCGCGGTGCAGCGCCTCGGCCTCGACGGCCTGCGTTTCGAGCAGGGCGACGTGCGCAGCCGCGCGCCCGAGCCGACCGACATCATGATTGCGCTGCACGCCTGCGACACCGCGACCGACCACGCGATCCACGCCGGCATCCGCGCCGGTGCGTCCATCATCATGTGCTCGCCGTGCTGCCACAAGGAACTGCGGCCGCAGCTGCTGAGCCCGCACCCGCTGCGGCCGATCCTGAAGCACGGCATCCACCAGGCGCAGGAAGCCGAGATGCTGACCGACGGGCTGCGCGCGCTGATGCTCGACGCCTGCGGCTACGACACGCAGGTGTTCGAGTTCATCGCGTTGGAGCACACCAACAAGAACAAGATGATCCTCGCGGTGAAGCGCAAGGCCGCCGGCAACGCCGACGAAGCCTGGCGCCAGGTCGCGGAGATCAAGTCGTACTACGGCGTGCGCGAGCACTGCCTGGAGACGCTGCTGAAGCAGCGCAGCGAGAGCCCCGTGCCGGCCTGATCAGGTGCCGATCGCGGGCAGCACCGTGCCGCGGTTTTCACCGAAGCCGATGCGGGCATGGCCGGGCTTTTCGCACCAGCCTTTGAGGATCACCGCGTCGCCGTCCTGCAGAAAGCCGCGCTGCTCGGTCGTGCCGTTGCCGGCGTCCAGCGTCAGCGGGTTGCGGCCCGACGCGGTGAGCTCGATCATCGCGCCGGCCTCAGCGATCGTCGGGCCGGAGATGGTGCCGCTGCCGAGCAGGTCACCCGCTTGCAGGTTGCAGCCGCCCACGGTGTGGTGCGCGACCATTTGCGACACGGTCCAGTACTGGTGCTTGAAGCTGGTGTGCGTGAGCCGCGTGGCGCCCGCGCCGACCGCGCGGCGTTGTGCGCTCTCCAACCAGACCTCGAGCTGGATATCGAGCGCGCCTTCCGCGCGCGTGCCGGCCGAGTCGAGGTAAGCGAGCGGTTGCGGTTCGTTCGCCTGCCGATCCCACGCCAACCGGTACGGCGCGAGCGCTTCCATCGTCACGATCCAGGGCGAAATCGTGGTCGCGAAATTCTTCGCGAGGAAGGGCCCGAGCGGCTGGTATTCCCAGGCCCGGATGTCGCGTGCCGACCAGTCGTTGAGCAGGCAGATGCCGAAGATGTGGTTCGTGGTCGCGTCGAGCGCGATCTGCTCGCCGGCTGCGTTGCCCTGGCCGATGAAGATGCCGAGTTCGAGCTCGTAGTCGAGCCGTGCACACGGGCCGTAGACCGGGGCGGTGGCATTCAGCGGCAGCGCCTGGCCCATCGGCCGGCGGAACGTTTGCCCGCTGACGCCGATGCTCGACACACGCCCGTGGTAGCCGATCGGGATCCAGCGGAAGTTGGGCGTGAGAACGTCGTCGCCGCCCCGAAACAGCTTGCCGATGTTGGCCGCGTGATGCACCGAGGTGTAGAAGTCGGTGTAGTCGCCGATGCGTGCGGGCACGCTGTATTCCACATCGAGTTGCGGGATGAGGCAGCCGCGCAATGCGTCGACCGCTGCACCCGTTGCGCTGCTCTCCAGCAACGAGAACAGACCGTGGCGCAACGCGCTCCACGCGGCGGGGCCGAGGGAGAAGAAGTCGTTCAGCGCCGCTTGTGCGCAGGCCGTCGCTGCTTGCGCGGCCGGGCCTTGC
>JANYFX010000378.1 GCA_025359585.1 Rhizobacter sp.
GCGCGTGACGGTCGCTGATCTGTCGCCGTGCGTCGCGACGAAGGGCGCTTCGGCCACCGCCGCCTGGCCGATGCTGGAGCCGTGCACGAAGGTCTCGTGCGTCAGGTCCATCAGGTTGTCGAGCACCAGGCGGTAGTCGCACGCCACGCGGATCATCTTACCGTCTCCCGCCCAGGCCGGGTCGTCATTCCAGTGCAGGTCGGGCACGAGCGCCGGGTCGGCCAGCGCCGCTTCACCGGGCCAGACCCAGACGAAGCGGTGCTTCTCGACGACCGGATAACTGCGCACGCAGGCCGACGGGTTGATCGTTTCCTGCGAAGGCATGTGGGTGCAGCGGCCGTCGGCGTTGTAGACCAGGCCGTGGTAACCGCAGGTCACGTCGTCCCCGTTCAGCCGGCCTTTCGAGAGCGGCAGCAAGCGGTGCCAGCACGCGTCTTCAAGGATCGCCACCGCGCCATCCAGCTTGCGGTACATCACCAGTTTCTGGTTGCAGACGGTGCGTGCGAGCAGTTCGTTCTTCACCTCCACGTCGTAGGCGCAGGCGTACCAGGCATTCAGTGGGAAGCTGCTCATGACGGCGATTTTGAATCCAAGATGTATACAGAACTGTAGTTTCTCTGCCGAATCACGGCCTGAAAAGCGGGTAATCCCTGATCCATTCTCTTCCTCTGGATTCATTGCGTGCAGCGATGCGGTCCTATCATCGAAGCAGAAGCGGCCCGATCCGGCCGTCCCCAGACCCCAAGGAGACCATGATGAGCACCCGCGCCAGCGCCCCGTTCCGCGCCGACCACGTCGGCAGTTTTCTGCGTCCCAAGTTCCTGCTCGAAGCGCGCGAGCAGCGTTCCAAGGGCGAGATCACGCCCGAACAACTGCGCGCGGTCGAAGACAAGGCAATCACCGAGATCGTCAAGTTCCAGGAAGACGTGGGCCTGCAGAGCGTGACCGACGGCGAGTTCCGGCGCACCTATTTCCACATCGACTTCCTCGAACAGCTCGGCGGCGTGAAGACCGACATCCCGGTCACGATCGAAAAACCCGACGGCACGCAAGAGCTCGCCCCACCGGTGATGCGCGTGACGAACCAGGTGCGGCACGTGAAAGACATCCAGCGCGCCGACTTCGAGTACCTGAAGAGCCAGGTGTCGGCGGGGCGCACGCCCAAGGTCACGATCCCGTCGCCGACGATGCTGCACTTCCGCGGCGGCCGCGCCGGCATCAGCAGGCAGCACTACCCCGAACTCGACCCCGAGTTCTACGACGACGTGGCGAAAGCCTACGGCGAAGAGCTGCAGTCGCTCGCCGACGCCGGCTGCACCTACGTGCAGATGGACGACACCAACATGGCCTACCTGTGCGACGAGAAGATGCGCGAAGCGGCACGCCAGCGCGGCGACGACCCGAACGAGCTGCCGCACCGCTACGCCGGCTTCATCAACAAGGTGGTCGCGCACAAGCCTGCGGGCATGCTGCTTGCGATGCACCTGTGCCGCGGCAACTTCAAGAGCACGCACGCGGCGGCCGGCAACTACGAGCCGGTGGCCGAGGCGCTGCTGGCCGAGATGAACCTCGACGCCTACTTTCTCGAATACGACGACGACCGCTCGGGCGACTTCCGCCCGCTGCGTTATCTGCCCAAGGGCAAGATCGTCGTGCTCGGCCTCGTGACCACCAAGTTCGGGGAGATGGAGAGCAAAGACGCGCTCAAGCGCCGCATCAACGAGGCCGCGAAGTACGCGCCGCTGGAGCAGCTCTGCCTGTCACCGCAATGCGGCTTCAGCAGCACGGTGCACGGCAACAACATCGCGGTGCAGGCGCAACGCGACAAGCTGCGGCTGGTGGTGGAAGTAGCGCAGGAAGTCTGGGGCTGAAACCAGCCGCTTCCGAGGCGCCCGCGCCGGCTACAGAAAGCCGACCGAGATCCAGGGGATCGCCGCGATCACGATGAGCGCGACGAACAGCGCGCCCAGGTGCGGCCAGACGCGGCCGATGGCCTGGTCGGGCGCGACCTTGCCGATCGCACACGCGGCGTAGAAGCCGACGCCGAAGGGCGGCGTGAACAGCCCCAGACCCATCGCGAAGACCGCGGTCATGGCGTAGTGCACTTCGTGGATGCCGAGCGCGCGCGCCACCGGGAACAGCAGCGGCCCGAACACCACGATCGCCGGGATGCCTTCGAGCACGCTGCCGAGCACGGTGAACGCGATCACCGAGATCGCCATGAAGCCGATCTTGCCGCCCGGCACGTTGGCCATCCACTCGACCAGCGAGCGCGAGAAACCCGACTGCGTGAGCGCCCAGGCCATCGCAGTGGCGCAGCCGATGATCAGCAGGATCGCGCCCGACAGAGACGCGGTCTCGACCAGCATCGGGTACAGCCGCCGCCAGTCGAACTGGCGGTAGATGAACAGGCCGGTCAATACGCTGTAGGCGATGCCCACGGTCGACACCTCGGTCGCCGTGGCCACGCCCTCGACCACCACGCTGCGGATCACCAGCGGCAAGGCCAGCGCCGGCAGCGCCACCCACAAGGCGCGCCGCACCTGCGCGCCCGTGGATTTTTTGATGCCGCTCATGTCTTCGCCGCGCGACTGGAAGTACACGACGACCGCGAGCGCCAGCATGCCGACCACCGCCGGCAGCAGCCCGCCGGTGAACAGCGCGGCGATCGACACGCCGGTGACCGCGCCGATCGTGATCAGCACAAGGCTCGGCGGAATGGTCTCGCTCATCGCGCCCGAGGCCGAGAGCAGCGCGACCAGATCGCCTTCGCGCGCGCCGCGTTTTTTCATCTCGGGGAACAAGGCCGGCGCCACCGCCGCCATGTCGGCCGCCTTCGAGCCGGAGATGCCCGAGACGAGGTACATCGCACCCAGCAGCACGTATTGCAGGCCGCCGCGCACGTGGCCGATCAGCGAAGCCAGAAAGTCGACCATCGCACGCGCCAGGCCGGTCATCTCGATCAGCGCGCCGAGAAAGACGAACAGCGGCACCGACAGCAGGATGATGTGCGACATGCCCTCGTCCATGCGGCTGACGACGATGGTGAGCGGCGTGGTGGTCGTGAGCGCGAGGTAGGCGAGTGTGGCGATGCCGAACGCGAACGCGATCGGCAGGCCTAGCACCACGCACACGCCGACCAGCACCACGAAGAAGATCAGCAGGTTCAGGTTGCCGAGCGTGGCGAACAGCGGCTTCAGGAACCAGAGCGCGGCGACCAGCACGCCGATCACGGCGATGCACGAGAGTGCGTCGGCCAAAGACACCCGCTCGGCCAGCCGCGCCAGCGCGATCACCAGCAACAGCACCGAGCCGACGCCGATGGCCGCCACGCGCACGCCGTCGTGCCAGTCGAGCGCCGGCGACATCACCATCCACTGGTCGACGAAGTGTTCGTGCGCCGGCGCCAGCATCAGCGCGGCGAACAGCACGATCACGACCACGCCGAGCGCTTCGACCCAGGCGCGCCGGCGCACGCTCATGAGGCCGATGAAGGTGGTCAGGCGCATGTGCTCGTCGCGGCGCAGCGCGATCACCGCACCGAGCATCGCGAGCCACAGGAACAGGATCGACGCGAGTTCGTCGGACCAGGTCAGCGGCGCGTTGAACACGTAGCGCGAGATCACGCCCGCGAACAGGATCACCGCCTCGAGCGCGACCAGGATGGCGGCCGGGATCTCGGTCAGCAGTGCGAGCCCGCGGTCAAGGCGCGCCCAGCCGGCGTGGCGGGGCGCAGCGCCGGTTTGCGCAGGTGCATGCATCGGGTTCGGTCGAGTGCGTGGACGCGCTCAGACCAGCTTGCCGGAGTACTTTTCCAGATGCCCCATCGCTTCGTCGCCGAACTTGCCGCGCCATTCCTTGTAGAAGCCGGCCTTCGAGAGCGCGTCGCGGAACGACTTGTTGTCGGGGTAGTTGAAGGTCAGGCCCTTGGCCTTGAGCTGTGCTTCCAGGCCGTTGTTCAATCGGCGAATATCGTCGCGCTGCTTCAGCACCGCGGCCGTCACGTGCTTGGTGATGATGGCCTGGATGTCGGCCGGCAAAGAGGCCCAGCGTTTGCCGTTGGCCAGCACCCACTGGCCGTCCCACATGTGGCCGGTCATCGAGCAGAACTTCTGCACCTCGTAGAGCTTGGCGAGGTCGATCACGGCAAGCGGGTTCTCTTGCCCTTCGACCACCTTCGTCTGCAGCGCCGAGTACACCTCGCTGAAGTTGATGCTGGCCGGCGAGGCTTCGAGCGCCTTGAACATCGAGGTCCAGAGCGGGCTCACCGGCACGCGGATCTTGAAGCCCTTCAGGTCGGCCGCCGTGTTGATCGGCCGCGTGCTGCTGGTGATGTTGCGGTAGCCGTTGTCGAGGCAGCGGTCGAAGACGTGCAGGTTGACCTTGCCGATGGCTGCGCGCACGTGGGCGCCGAGGTCGCCGTCCATCGCGGCCCAGACGGTCTGGTAGTCCTTGAACGCGAACGCCAGGCCGTTGATGCCGGCCACCGGCACCAGCGTCTGCAGGATCAGGCCCGAGAGCGGGAAGATGTCGATCGCGCCCGAGCGCACCTGCGACAGCATGTCGGTGTCGCCACCGAGCTGGTTATTCGGGAACACCTGGATGTCGACCTTGCCGCCGGTCTCGCTCTTGATCGCATCCACCGCTTCGCGAATGCGCACGTTGCTCGGGTGCGTGACGGGGATGTTGTTGGCCCACTTCAGCGTGATCGGCGCGGTCTGCGCAAAGGCCGGGCGGGCGGCGGCCACCAGGGCGCCGCCTGCGGCGAGGCCTTGAACGAACTGTCGGCGGTCGAGGGTCATGGGGTGTCTCCTGCTGTGGGTTTTGTTGGTTTGCGGAACGAGTCAATACATCATCAGGCCGTTGTCGGCGACCAGCGTCGAGCCGGTGATCGCCGAGGCCTGCGGCGAGACGAGGAAGGCGATGCTGCTCGCGATCTCGCGCGCCTGCGCGGTGCGGTTGAGCGCGCTCATCGACTCGACGCGGGTGCGGTGCGCGTCGTTCTTCCAGTGCTCGGCGATCATCGGCGTGAGCGTGGCGCCGGGCGCGACCGTGTTGACGCAGATGCCCTGCGCCGCGAGCGAACGCGCCGCGCTCTTGGTCAGCGCGAGCACGCCGCCCTTGCTCGACGCGTAGGCCGCCGTGCCGCTCAGGCCGCCGCCGCGCAGGCCGGCCACGCTGGCGATGGTGCAGATGCGCGCGCCGCGCTGCATGCGCTTGGCCGCTTCGCGAATGCACAGGAAGGTGCCGATCACGTTGACTTCGTAGACGCTGCGAAAGCTCGCCACGCTGATGTCCATGAAGGGCGTGGTCTCGGCCACGCCGGCACTGGTGACGAGCACGTCGAGCTGGCCGAGAAAGACCAGCGCCTGCTCGAAGGCCTGCACGACCTGCGCTTCATCGGACACGTCGGCCTTCAATGCGAGGTGCGAAAGCCTGTTGGTCTTCGTCGCTTCGTCGGCAGCCGCCTGTGCACCGGCGGCATCGAGGTCGATGCCCACGGTGCGGTAACCCTGGCGCGCCAGTTCGAGCACGGTCGCGGCGCCGATGCCGCTGGCCGAGCCGGTGACGATGGCGGTGCGAACGGGGGTGTCGGTCATGGCGCCTCCGGCAAAATTCAGAACAGGCTCTTCGCCGCGTGCACGATCTTCTCGACGCTGAGCCGCGAAACGTCTTCGAGCGGGCGCGAGTAACCGACCGGGATGCGCGGTGCACCGACGCGCCGCACCGGAATGGCGAGCGCCTCGGCGACCGTGGCCACCACCTCGGCACCGAAGCCGGCCGCCTGCACCGCTTCATGCACCACGAGCAGCCGGCCGGTGCGGCGCGCCGATGCGAGCACCGCCTCGCGGTCCCAGGGCCAGAGGCTGCGCAGGTCGATCACTTCGGCCGACACGCCCTGCCCGGCCAGCGCTTCGGCCGCGTCGAGGCAGGGCTGAACGGCGCGCGACCAGGTCACGACCGTGAGGTCTTTGCCGGCGCGTGCGGTGCGTGCGCTGCCGAGTTCGATCCTGGCGTCCCGGTCGACCTCGCCTTCGCTTCCCCACAGCTCCTTGTGCTCCATGTAGACCACCGGGTCGCCGCTGCGCAGTGCTGCTTTCAGCAGGCTGTAGTTGTCCTGCGGCGTGGCGGGCGTGACGACGACGAGCCCCGGAATGTGCGCGAACCAGGCTTCGAGCGACTGCGAGTGCTGCGCTGCCGACGCACTCCAGATGCCGATCGGCAAACGTGCGACCAGCGGCACGCGCCCCTGGCCACCGAACATGAAGCGGTTCTTCGCGGCCTGGTTGATGATCTCGTCGATGGCGCACAGCGCGAAGTCGATCACGCGCATCTCGACCACCGGCCGCAGCCCGGCGAGCGCCATGCCGACCGCAGCGCCCATGATGTTGGCCTCCGAGATCGGCGTGTCGATCACGCGGCCCCCACCGAACTCCTGCTGCAGCCCGCGGTACTGACCGAACACACCGCCGCGCCCCAGGTCTTCGCCGAGCGCCACCACGTTGGGGTCGGCGCGCATCGCCTCGGCCAGCGCCAGCGCGGCGGCCTGCGCATAAGTCATCACTGCCATTGACCGGCTCCGGTGCTGACGATGTCTTCGAAGGCGTCGGCCGCTTCGGGCCAGGGCGCGGCGTCGGCGCAGGCGAGCGCGGCTTCGATCTCGGCGTGGGCCGCAGCGTCGATCGCATCGACGGCGGCAGCGCTCGTGCCCGCTTCGAGCAAACGTGCACGCGCCAGCGTGAGCGGGTCGAAGGCCAAAGCGCGCTGCACTTCGGCCGGGTCGCGATACGGCGCGGTGTCGACCGAGACGTGGCCCTTGAAGCGGTAGGTCACGGCGTGCAGAAAACGCGGCCCGCCGCCGGCGCGGATCTCGGCGGCCAGCCTGCCGGCCGCTTCGTGCACCGCGAGCACGTCGTTGCCATCGACCGTGAGCGCGGCGATGCCCATGCTCTGCGCGCGTGCCGAAGCGCCACTGCCGGCCGTCATCGGCCCGGTCGGGGTGGTGGCCGAGATGCGGTTGTCTTCGCAGACGAAGAGCACCGGCAGCTGGTACACGCCGGCCCAGTTCAGGCCTTCGAGGAAGGGGCCGCGGTTGACCGCGCCGTCGCCGAAAAAACAGACCACGATGTCTTTGCGCGCCTGGATCTTGATCGCGTGTGCCGCGCCCACCGCGATCGGGATGCCGGCCGCCACCACGCCGTTGGCGCCGAGCATGCCGACGCTGAAATCGGCGATGTGCATCGAGCCGCCCTTGCCCTTGTTGGTGCCGGTGCTGCGCCCGAACAGCTCGCACATCATCGCGTTCACGTCGGCGCCCTTGGCGAGCGTGTGGCCGTGACCGCGGTGGGTGGAGGTGAGCAGGTCGCTGCGCGTGAGGTGCTGGCACACACCGGCCGCCACCGCCTCTTGGCCGGTCGACAAATGCAGCGGGCCGCGCACGCGCGCGGGCTTGGTGCTGGCGTCGAGACCCCAGGCCGCGACACCACCCTGGCTCGCGATTTCGGCCGCGTTCTCGAACGCCCGGATGCGCGCCATCACGCGGTACAGATCGAGCAGGAGTGCGGGTGATTTCAAGATCTGCAGTGCTCGATGCGGCGGTTGGAAAGAAGGCTTCGACAGCAGTCGAAAGCGTCGATTCATCCTAGCAGAGCGCTGCCTAGGTATCTTCCCGAACGGCGCGCCGCGCGCTGCTCAAAACGCCGGCCAGATCGTCTTGATCACGGCCGCGTCGTCGTGCTCGCCGAGGCCGCTGGCGACGGTCGCCTTGAAGACGCTCAGCGCCGCATCGCCAAGCGGTGTGTCGATGCCGGCAGCATCGGCCATGTGCACCGCGAGACCCACGTCCTTGGTCAGGATCACGGCGCGCGCGCGCGGCGAAAAGTCGTTCGCGAGTGCCCGCGCCATGCGGTCCTGGCCGATCCACGAAGCGCCGCTCGACGCGCTGATCACGTCGAACAGCGTCTGCCGGTCGAGCCCCAGCCGCGCGCCGAGCGCCATCGCTTCGGCGGCAGCCACGAGGTTGATGCCGGCGAGCAGGTTGTTGACGAGCTTGGTGCGTGCCGCGTCGCCGACCTTCGGCCCGATGTAGTAGAGCTTCGCGGCCAAGTCGCGCAGCAGCGTGTCGTGGCGCGCCGCGAGCGCTGCTGGGCCGGCCAGCATCATCGACATGCTGCCGTCTTCGGCCCGCGCCGGGCCACCCGAGATCGGCGCGTCGAGCAGGTCGATGCCGTGGCCCGCGAGCCGGTCGCGAAAGCGCTCGGTGTCGTGCGCCGCGATGGTCGAGCAGATCATCACGACGAGCTTGGTCGGGCGAGCGGCATGGTCCGCATGCACCACGCCTTGCGGGCCGAACAGCACACTGTCGACCTGCGCTGCGTCGACGACAACGAGCGCGAGCACGTCGCTCTGCGCCGCCAGCGCGGCCGGTGTGTCGCAGGCCTCGATGCCGAGCGCCGCAGCGACCGCCACCGCGGCGGGGTCGATGTCGCGCACCTGCACGCGGTAGGCCTTGCGGTGCAGGTTGCGCGCCATCGCCAGGCCCATCGCGCCGATGCCGACGATACCGATGCGGGAGGGGTTGTCGTGGTTCATGCGCAGCTCGCTGTTCGGTGGGGCTGCCATTGTGCGGCGCCGGGGTGACCGTGCGCCGCAGCGCGGTGGTCAACCACGTTTGGCGGGCTTGCCTTCCGAGACCTTCATCAGCAGCTCGATCAACAAGGCGCGCTCGGCCGGCGAAAGCATGCGCAGCGCCGGTGTTTCCATCGTGGACGCGATCTTCTCGGCGCGTTGCACGAGCTCGGTGCCATTGACCGTGAGGTGGATCTGCTGGGCGCGCCGGTCTTGCGTGCTGCGCACCCGCTCGACCCAGCCGCGCTCGACCATGCGGTCGATCGTCACGGCCATGTTCGGCGCCGAAATGTCGAGCGCCGCACCGAGCCGCTTCTGGTTGATCTGCGGGTTCGATGCGACCAGCATCAGGATCGAGAACTCGACGATCTTCAGGTCGAGCGGCCCGAGGTGGCGCACGAACACGCGCCGCATCGTGATCGAAGCGCGTGTCGAGGCATAGCCCACGAGGTGGGTCAGGCGCGACTGGTCGAGGCCGTCGGCGCCGCTCTTGTTTTCGTCGGCCGGTGCAGACATGGTTCAGCCCGACGCCGGCAAATACGCCAGCGCTTCGCGGCCCGCCGCCACCATGCGCAAAGCGTGGCCGAGTTCGGGCAGCACGTAGGCAAAGCAGTGCTGCGCGGTGTCGCGCTTTGCGCGGTGAAAAGCGTCGCCCGCGAACTCGGTGCGCGACGACACTTCGGCAGCGCGGGCCCAGGCCTGCACAATCAGCACCAGCCCGGCGGCGCGCAGGAAATCGTCGGCCACGCGCCAGGCGAGTTCGGGGTCGGCGCGCGCGGCGCTGGCGGTCTGCAGCGTGGCCTCGCGCAGCGCGGCGATCGCCTCTCGCGCAGCAGGCGAATGGAGACCGCCTGGTGGCAAGCCGGCCGCGAGGCGGTCGAGCAGCGCGCCGAACTTCAGGCCACCATCGGGCACGACCTTGCGCACCAGCAGGTCGATCGCCTGGATCTGGTTGGTGCCTTCGTAGATCATCGCGATGCGGCTGTCGCGCACACACTGTTCGATGCCCCAGTCGTGGATGTAGCCATGGCCACCGAACACCTGCAGCGCGTCGCTGGCGATCTGGAAACCGTTGTCGGTGAAAAAGGCCTTGAGCACCGGTGTGAGCAGCGACACGTCGTCGTGCGCGAGCGCGCGTTCGGCCGCGTCGGGCGACTGCTCCGAAACGTCGAGCGAATGCGCCGTCTCGTAAGCGACGAGCCGCGCACCTTCGACCAGCACACGCTGGCGCAGCAGCGTTCGGCGCAAGGCAGGGTGCATCACGATCGGGTCGGCCGACGCGGCAGGCGCGCCTTCGGGCCGCACCGCAGCCCGCGACTGCAAGCGCTCCTGCGCATAGCGCAAAGCGTTCTGGTGTGCATTCTCGGCATGCGCGAGGCCTTGCATCGCCACATGCAGCCGGGCCGAGTTCATCATCGCGAACATTGCCGCGAGGCCCCGGTTCGGTTCGCCGACGAGCCAGCCGGTCGCGCCTTCCAGGCTCATCACGCAGGTGGCGCTGCCCTTGATGCCCATCTTCTTCTCGATGCCGTCACAGCGCAGCGCGTTGCGGCTTCCGTCGGGCAAGAACTTCGGCGCCACGAACAGCGAAATGCCCTTGCTGCCCACCGGTGCGTCAGGCAGGCGGGCGAGCACGAGGTGCACGATGTTGTCGGTCAGGTCGTGCTCGCCGCCCGAGATGAAGATCTTGTTGCCATGCAGCCGAAAGCTGCCATCGGCCTGCGGCTCGGCGCGGCTCTTCAGCAGGCCCAGGTCGGAGCCGGCCTGCGCTTCGGTGAGGCACATGGTGGCGAGCCATTCGCCGCTGACGACCTTGCCGAGGTAAGCCGCTTTCAGCTCGGGCGACGCGTGTGCGTGCAGGCATTCGTAGGCGCCGTGCAGCAGGCCGGGGTACATGGTCCACGCATGGTTCGCGGCAACGAGCATTTCGAACAGCGCGGCGTTGAGCACCTGCGGCAAGCCCTGGCCGCCGTGCTCTGGCGCGCACGCGAGCGCCGGCCAGCCGGCATCGACGAAGGCGCGGTAGGCCTCGCGAAAACCTTTGGGTGTGAGCACTTCCCCGTCGGCCCAGTGGCAGCCTTCGAGGTCGCCGCCAGCGTTGGTGGGTGCGAGCACGTCGCGTGCGAACTTGGCGGCTTCACCCAGCACCTGCTGCGCGGTGTCGGCATCGAGTTCGGCGAAGGCGGGCAGCCGCGCCCACTGCGCGGGCAGGCCGAGCACGTCTTCGATCACGTAGCGCATGTCGCGCAGGGGTGGCTCGTAGTGCCACATATTGGGGCTCAGCCGGCGCCGGGCCGCCCCAAGGCGGCTGAGCGCCCCCTCGGGGGGGTAAGCCCGCACCGAGCGAGCGCCTGCGCGCTCGCGAGTGGCTGGCGAACGCCGTGCGGCCTGCAAGCCGCATGGCAGGAGCGAAGCGACGTGGGGGCCATCACTTCACGCGCTCTTGCGTGCGGCGCCGAGGTAGGTGTCGATCACGCGCGAGTCTTTCGCCAGATCGGAGGCGGCGCCTTCGAGCGCGATCTCACCCATCTCAAGCACGTAGCCGTAGTCGGCCACTTCGAGCGCGGCGCGTGCGTTCTGCTCGACCAGCAAAATCGTCACGCCGGTGCTGCGCAGG
>JANYFX010000379.1 GCA_025359585.1 Rhizobacter sp.
CGTCGCTCACCTCGAACTTGCCCGGGCCTTCGACGTTCAGCGACTTGACCACACCGTCGACGACCAGCATCGAATAGCGGTTCGAGCGCAGGCCCATGCCACGCGAGGTCAGGTCGAGCGTCAAGCCGGTCGCCTTGGCGAAGTCGGCGCTGCCATCGGCCATCATGCGCACCTTGCCGCCGGTCTTCTGGTCACGGCCCCAGGCGCCCATCACGAAGGCGTCGTTGACCGACACGCACCAGATCTCGTCGACACCGGCGGCCTTGAAGGCTTCGGCGTTCTCGACATAACCCGGCACATGCTTGGCGGAACAGGTCGGCGTGTACGCACCCGGCAGCGCGAACACGGCGATCTTCTTGCCGGCCGTGGCCTTTTCCAGGTCGAAGCTGTTCGGGCCAATCGAGCAGCCGTTGCCTTCGACTTCGACGAATTCGGAAAGGCTGCCTGCGGGCAGCTTGTCGCCAACTTTCAACATGTGCTTCTCCTGAGTCTGTGAAACCAAAAACGGCCGGGCGCCAGAGTATTCCAGCGTTCCGACCGTCGTATGAGGCGCGTGGTTTTAGACCACGATCGCTTTCTGGACCAGGCGGGTCACGACCCACGACTTGGTCTTGGAAATCGGACGCGTCTCGGCGATCTCGACCACGTCGCCCATCTTGTACTCGCCATTTTCGTCATGTGCGTGGTACTTGCTGGAGCGCGCGACGATCTTGCCGTACAGCTCGTGCTTCGTGCGGCGTTCAATCTGGACCGTGATGGTCTTGTTGCGCTTGTCGCTGACGACCTTGCCCACCAGCGTGCGGGTGTTCTTGGCCTTCGGCTCGGTTTGAGCCGCAGTATTTTGCTCGCTCATTTCGCGGCCTCTTTCTTCTTCTGGGCCAGCACCGTCTTGGCACGCGCGATGTCGCGGCGCGTATTGCCCAAGGTGGTGTGGTTGGTCAGTTGTTGCGTTGCCTTCTGCATGCGCAGGCCGAAGTGGGCCTTGAGCAAGTCGCCGACTTCCTTCTGGAGGCCGGCGATGTCCTTGGCGCGGAGTTCAGATGCTTTCATGATTTGCTCCTCAGGCGCCGACCTGGCGCATCACGAACGTGCACTTCAGCGGCAGCTTGGCTGCGGCGAGTGTGAACGCTTCGCGAGCCAGCTCTTCAGCCACGCCGTTGATTTCATAGAGCACCTTGCCGGGCTGGATTTCAGCCACGTAGTACTCCGGGTTGCCCTTGCCGTTGCCCATGCGGACTTCAGCCGGCTTCTGCGAGATCGGCTTGTCCGGAAAGATGCGGATCCAGATGCGGCCACCACGCTTCACGTGGCGCGAGATCGCGCGGCGAGCCGCTTCGATCTGGCGTGCCGTGAGACGGCCGCGTTCCGTGGCCTTCAGGCCGAAGTCGCCGAACGAAACGGCTGCACCGCGTGTTGCCACGCCAGTGTTGCGACCCTTCTGTTCCTTGCGGTATTTTCTGCGTGCGGGTTGCAGCATTCTTATTCTCCTTTGGCCTCAGGCGTGGCAGGCGCCGGCGCCTTGCGAACACGCTTGACGGCGGGCGTTTTGGGCGCGTCGCCTGCCGGTGCTGCAGCAGCATCGGCGGGGCGGTCGGCAGCGGGTGCGGCCTGGCGCGCCGGCGGCGCAGCACGGTCGAAACCACCACCGCCGGGGCGGCCACCACGGCCGGCCGGCGCACCGCCCGGACCCCGCGGCGGGCCGCGGCGCGGGCCACGGCGGTCGTCTTCGGCACCTGGGGGCGTCACGAGGCCAGGCGCATCGCCGTTGGCCAGGCGGTCGCCGCGGTAAACCCAGCACTTCACGCCGATGATGCCGTAGGTCGTCTTGGCTTCGGAGAAGCCATAGTCGATGTCGGCCTTCAGGGTGTGAAGCGGCACGCGGCCTTCGCGGTACCACTCGCAACGTGCGATTTCGATGCCGTTCAGGCGGCCCGACGACATCAGCTTGATGCCCTGGGCGCCCAGGCGCATAGCGTTCTGCATCGCGCGCTTCATGGCGCGGCGGAACATGATCCGCTTTTCGAGCTGCTGCGTGATGCTGTCGGCGATCAGTTGCGCATCGACTTCAGGCTTGCGCACTTCTTCGATGTTGACAGCGACCGGCACGCCCAGGCGGCGCGACAGTTCGGCCTTGAGGTTCTCGATGTCCTCGCCCTTCTTGCCGATCACCACACCCGGGCGCGCCGAAAAAATGGTGATGCGCGCGTTCTTGGCGGGGCGCTCGATCAGGATGCGCGAAACCGCGGCACTCTTCAGCTTGGTCTTGAGGTACTCGCGAACCTTCAGGTCTTCAGCCAGCATGGTCGCGAAGTTCTGGTTGTTCGCGTACCAACGCGACGCCCAGTTCCGCGTGACAGGCAACCGGAAGCCGGTCGGGTGAATCTTTTGTCCCATGGTCGTGCCTTTAGTTGCCGACGGTGATGTAGATGTGCGCGGTCGGCTTGCTGATGCTGTTGCCGCGGCCCTTGGCGCGCGCGGAGAACCGCTTCAGGATCGTGCCCTGCTCTACGAAGATCGAGGTGATCTTGAGTTCGTCGATGTCGGCGCCGTCGTTGTGCTCGGCGTTCGCGATCGCGGACTCGAGGCACTTTTTGATGATGCCGGCAGCTTTCTTGGGGGTGAAGCTCAGGATGTTGAGCGCCTGGTCCACCTTCTTGCCGCGAACCATGTCGGCCACCAGCCGACCTTTGTCGGCTGACAGGCGAACGCCGCGGACGATCGATTTGGTTTCCATCGTCATCATCCTTACTTCTTGTTGGCCTTCTTGTCGGCCGGGTGGCCCTTGAACGTGCGGGTCAGCGCAAATTCACCGAGCTTGTGGCCGACCATCTGGTCAGAAATGTAGACCGGCACGTGCTGCTTGCCGTTGTGAACGGCGATCGTGACACCGATGAAATCGGGCAGGATCGTCGAGCGGCGCGACCAGGTCTTGATGGGCTTCTTGTCCTTCGTGGCAACCGCCTTCTCGACCTTGGCC
>JANYFX010000421.1 GCA_025359585.1 Rhizobacter sp.
CGGCCGTTCCAGCTCGTCACCGGCCGCAAGTGGGAAGGCTCGGCCTTCGGCGGCGCGCGCGGCCGCACCGACGTGCCGAAGATCGTCGACTGGTACATGGACGGCAAGATCAACATCGACGACCTGATCACGCACAAGCTCAAGCTCGAAGACATTAACAAGGGCTTCGAGCTGATGAAGAGCGGCGAGTCGATCCGCTCGGTGGTGATGTACTGAGATGCAGGGCGAACGCAGCATCACGACGCTGAGCGAACACGCCTGCTTCGGCGGCGTGCAAGGCTACTACCAGCACGACTCCGAGGAGACGGGCACACCGATGAAGTTCGGCGTGTTCGTACCACTGCAAGCGAAGACGGGCCCGGTGCCGGTCCTGTTTTTCCTCGCAGGCCTCACCTGCAACGAAGAGACCTTCGCGATCAAGGCCGGCGCGCAGCAGCATGCCGCCGAACACGGCCTGATCCTCGTCACCCCCGACACCAGCCCGCGCGGCACCGGCGTCGCTGGCGCCGATGCCGCGTGGGACTTCGGCACCGCCGCCGGTTTCTATCTCGATGCGACCGCAGCGCCCTGGAACAAATGCTGGCGCATGGGCAGCTACGTGCGCCGCGAGTTGCGTGCGCTCGTGATGCAGCACTTCAACGCCCGCGAAGACCGCGTCGGCCTGTTCGGCCACTCGATGGGCGGGCACGGTGCGTTGACTCTGGCGCTGAACAACCCGGGGCTGTACCAGAGTGTCTCGGCCTTCGCCCCGATCGCCGCACCGATGCGCTGCCCATGGGGCGTGAAAGCCTTCAGTGGCTATCTCGGTGACGACCCGCATGCCTGGGAGCGCCACGACGCGACCGAGCTCGTGAAAGCCGGCGCGCGTGTGCCCTCGCTGCTGATCGACCAGGGCCTGGCCGACAAGTTTCTCGCCGAACAACTGCAGCCGGATCTGTTCGAGGCTGCGTGCCTGGAAGCCGGCCAACCACTCACGCTGCGCCGCCACGCAGGGTACGACCACGGCTACTTTTTCATCTCGACCTTCATGGCCGACCACATCGCGCACCATGCGCGCTTCCTGCACGCCGCATGAGCCCGCACGGCCGCCCGAAGGGCTCATGCGGCGCAGTGCAAGGCACGGAGGTTTCCCGATGAGCGACGACAACACCGAAGCGCAGCAACGCAACCCGCTGCACGGCCTCACGCTCGAGGCGATCCTCACCGAACTGGTCGCGCATTTCGGCTGGGCCGATCTCGGTCAGCGCATCCAGATCAACAGCTTCAACGCCGACCCGAGCATCGCGTCGAGCCTGAAGTTCCTGCGCAAGACGCCGTGGGCGCGCGAGAAGGTCGAGGGCCTGTTTCTGTTCATGCGGCGTGAGCAGGCGCGCGCTACCAAGGTCGCAGCGACACCGCCGCGCGAAGTGCTCGTCGCGCCCTTCGGCAGTTGGGCCTCACCCGTCACCACCGATCTGATCGTCGGCGAAACCATCCGCCTCGGCCAACTCGCCGTGCTCGACGGCGACATCTTCTGGACCGAAGGCCGGCCGCAGGAGCAAGGCCGCAACGTGCTCGTCTGGTGCAGCGCCGACGGCCGGCTGCAAGACCTGACGCCAGCCCCGCTGAACGTGCGCAGCCGCGTGCACGAATACGGCGGCGGCGCCTTCGCGGTCGGCCGGCGCGCCGGCTTCTTCACGAACGACGCCGACCAGCAGCTCTGGCGCATTCGCGGCGGCGAAGAACCGCAGGCACTCACCCATGAGCCTGGCAAACGCCACGCCGATGCGGTGATCGACGCACATCACAAACGCCTGGTCTGCGTGCGCGAAGACCACAGCGCATCCAGCGGTGAAGCGGTGACCACCATCGTCGGTGTCAAGCTGTCGAACGGCGCCTCGACGGTGCTGGTCAGCGGCCACGATTTTTTCTCTACACCGCGCATCAGCCCCGACGGCCAACAGCTCGCGTGGCTGAGCTGGGACCACCCGAACATGCCCTGGGACGGGACCGAGCTGTGGCTCGCCGACGTGCTGGCCGACGGATCCCTGGGCACACCGCTCAAGGTGGCGGGCAGCACGAGCGAGTCGATCTTCCAGCCGAGCTGGTCGCCGCAAGGTAGCTGCACTTCGTCTCCGACCGCAGCGGCTGGTGGAACCTGTACCGCGTGCGTGGCGGGCAGGTGCAGCCCCTGCACCCGATGGCGGCCGAGTTCGGCTTGCCGCAGTGGGCGTTCGGTATGTCGACCTATGGCTTCGACGCGCGCGGGTGCATCGTCTGCACGTACGTGGACGCGGGCCGTTCCCTGCTCGCGCTGATCGACACGGACACCGGCCGCTTCGAGCCGATCGAGACCCCGTTCTGTTCGATCCGTGAGCTGCAGGTCGGTGCCGACTTCGTGGTCTTCATCGGCGCCAGTGAAACCGCACCCGAAGCGGTCATCCGGCTCGATCTGCAGACCGGCGCGCAGCGTGTGCTGCGCCGCTCGAGCCGCGCCACGCTGGCAGCAGAACACGTGTCGGTCGCGCAAGCCATCAGCTTCCCGACCGAGGGCGATTTGACGGCGCACGCGTTCTACTACCCGCCCACGAACGCAGACCACCGCGGCCCCGAAGGCGAACATGCACCGCTGATCGTGATCGACCACGGCGGGCCCACCGGTGCCAGCGGCGCCGAGTTCAAGTGGTCGGTTCAGTACTGGACCAGCCGCGGCTTCGCCGTGGTCGATGTGAACTATGGCGGCAGCAGCGGCTACGGCCGCGCCTACCGCGAACGGCTGAACGGGCAGTGGGGCGTGGTCGACGTGGACGATTCGGTGAATGCCGCGCGCTTCCTGATCGCGCGCGGCGATGTCGATGCCGATCGGGTCGTGATCCGCGGTGCCAGCGCGGGCGGCTACACGACGCTTTGTGCGTTGACTTTCCGCAGCTTCTTCAAGGCCGGCGCCAGCCACTACGGCATCGGCGATCTCGAAGCTCTGGCCCAGGACACGCACAAGTTCGAATCACGCTACCTCGACAAGCTGATCGCCCCCTACCCCGAGCGCCGAGCGCTCTACATCGAGCGCTCGCCGGTGCACCACACCGAGCGCCTGAGCAGCCCGATGATCCTGTTCCAGGGGCTGGAAGACAAGGCCGTTCCCCCGGCCCAGGCCCAGGCCATGTTCGACGCCGTGCGGGCCAAAGGACTGCCCGTGGCCTTGTTGATGTTCGAGGGTGAGCAGCACGGCTTTCGGCGCGCCGAAACGATCCGCCGCGTGCTCGAAGCCGAGCTCGCGTTCTACGGCCGCGTCTTTGGTTTCACGCCGGCCGGGCCTGCAGTGCCGCTGGAGATCCACAACCTTTGAGGGTCTGCAGCGCTCAACGCATGCTTGCACCTTGACGCGTCTGCACACATCGCCCGGCGATTCATCGACTACGGTTGGTGGTTGACCCAAGGACGAGCGATGAAATTTCAATGGCGCACCGCGTGGCAAGGGCAGGAGATCGTCGTCTTCCGCGAAGACGAAGAAGTCGACCGCTTCGATGCCGCGCAGATCCAGCGTGTGGTCTTCGTGCACCGCGACAGCGGCGACTCGCCGGGCGACCTGGTGCAGGCCGTGGTCGAGCTCGCAGACGACTACCTGCTGCTGCCGGCCGACACCGGCTTTGCCGGGCGCGTCAACTTCGAGCGCCAGGCCTACTGGAACGAGCGCGCCTGCGTGTATTGGGTCAACGAAGCACAGGCCGCCTTGCCGCTGCGCTTGCGGCGCGGTCGCTGGTTCATGGGCTTCGCCGGGCCGGCGTATGTGCGCGTGCCGCGGGCCGAACTCGCCGCGCTGGTCGAACGCTGGCCGGTGCAGGGGCCGCAGACCTGGGAGCAGCGCAAGTGGCGGCGCATCGAGCGCAACCGGCCGTTCGCGCCAACGGACGAGACCCAATTGCGGGCCTGAACCGGGCACGCCCCGGAAGCACCAAGCCCGGCCCACGCCAGGCCGAACAACAAAAAACCCCGCCCAAGCCCGGCCGAACAACAAAAAACCCGGCCAAGGCCGGGTTTTTCGCAGTGCGCGCCGGGTTGCCCCGGTGCGCGCCAGTCGGCTTAGGCAGCCGGCTTTTCCATCTTGGCCTTCTTGGCAGCCTTGGCCTTTTTGGCCTTCTTGGCCGGAGCAGCCTTGGCAGCCGGAGCGGCTTCCTTGGCCATCGGGGCAGCAGCAGCGGCCGGGGCAGCCTTGGCCATCGGGGCAGCAGCCGGAGCGCTGGCTTGAGCGAACGCGCCAACGGCGAACAGGGAAGCGATCAGGGCGGCAACGATTTTGTTCATGGTGGTATTCCTGCAGGGAAATTGAATAAAGAGCACATGCTCGGAGGTGACAACGTGCCTGCTTCGCCCCCGGTTGACAGCTCTTTCCAGAAAGTTCCCTGCCCGACCCGCTGATTTCAAACGAACCGGCCTTCGCGCACCCACTTGGTCGCGACCCACTTCTCGCCCTCGATCACCGGCGCGCCGCCGTGCAGCGAGCGGGTGCTGGCGTGGGGCCGGTCGTAGCTGAAAAAGACCGCATTGCCCTTGACCGGAGCCACGTCGAGTTGCACGTCGGGGAACACGGTGTTGCCGCCCTGCGCCGGCGTGTTGAGGTAACACACCAGCGAGGCCACCCGCTGTCCGCCGCGCTTGAGGATGCTGGGCGTGCCGGGCTGGGCCGGGTCGAAATAGTCGTAGTGCGGCTTGTATTCGGCACCCGGCCCGTAGCGCAGCACCTGCAGGCCTTCGCCGTTTTCGAGCGGCCAGTGCATCAGCGCCGCCATGCGGGCTTCGACCCGGGCACACACCGGGTGTTCGCCGCGGTCGAAGAACATGCCTTGGCTGGTGCGGGCGTCGTTCACTTCGCTGGAGCCGGTGTCGGTCTGCACCGTTTCCGAGCGCGCCAGCCGCGTTCGCGCGAGCGCGATGATCTCGTCGCATTCTTCGTCCGAGATCAGGTTGGCAAATACCACCACGCGCGGGTTGTGAAGGCTGGTGACGACCGTCACCTCACGGTCGCCGGCCCACAGCCGGGTGCGCGCACCCTCGGCCAGCGGCTCGGGCACCGGCACGGCGGGCGGCAGCACGACAGCGCGTGCACGTTCGGCGAGGTGTTCGCGCAGCGTGTCTTCGAGCGCCTGGACCGCCACGTCTTCGTTCCAGCCGCTGGTCAGCATCGACTGCAACACCGCCTCGGGCGGCTGGCCGGCCGTGGCTTGTTCGATGATCCACTGGCGCAATTCGGGGGTGACGGGTTGCACGCTCATAGTCTGTATTTTGCCAAACTCAAGGGACAGGCCGGCGGCGAAAAACCAGCCGATCCGGTTCGGACGCAGCGGCATCGAAGCCGTAACCTTCGGCGTCGAAACGTTTCAGTCCGGCCGGGGTGGTGACGCGCTTTTTGATCGCATGGCGCGCCATCAGGCCACGCGCGCGCTTGGCAAAGAAGCTGATGACCTTGTAGCGGCCGCCCTTCCAGTCTTCGAACACACATTCGACGACACGCGGCCGCAATACCTTGCGGTCGGCGGCACGAAAATATTCCTGTGATGCGAGGTTCACGATCACCTGCGAGGCGTGGGCCGCGGCGCGGGCATTCAGGTGTTCGGCGAGGGTGTCGCCCCAGTACGCATAAAGATCCTTGCCCTGCGCGTTTGCCAGCCGCGTGCCCATTTCCAGGCGGTAGGGTTGCAGACGATCGAGCGGGCGCAAGACGCCGTACAAGCCACTCAGGATCGCGACGTGCTCCTGAGCCCAGCGCAGATCGGCGGGGCTCAGCGTCGGGGCTTGAAGGCCGCCGTAAACGTCGCCGTCGAACGCCAGCGCAGCAGGTTTGCTGTTGCGCAACGTGGCCCGACTCGACCATGCCTTGTAGCGGGCCACGTTCAGTTCGGCCAGAGCCGGCGACAGATTCATCAGCTCGGCGATCTGCGCCGGTGTATGACTGCGCAACACGCTGATCAGCTCGGCCGAGCGGGGCATGAAGGGCGGCGTGGTGGCGGCCGCGAGCGCATGTTGCGGGGCCGGGGTCAGGTAGTCGAGCGACTTGGCGGGTGAGAGCAGATACAGCATGGCCGCGATTATCGCGAGCCCTGCCCGCCCACCGTTGCGCGCGGCTTATTTC
>JANYFX010000358.1 GCA_025359585.1 Rhizobacter sp.
GCTGCGCCGTCGAAGAGGCGCACGCGTGCGCGAAGAGCTGGATCATCTGGGCTTGCACGCGCAGGCGCTTGGCCGGGAACTGGCGGCCGCCGAAAGGCAGCTGCATGAAGTGGGCGGAGGGCAGGGCGCGGGCACGCGGGCCCTGGATCGGCAGTTGCGCGGCCGGCGCATCTTCTACGTCGGCGGCCGGCCGAGTTCGACGCCGGCGATTCGCGAGCTGGTGTTGCGCCACGGCGGCGAGTCCCAGCACCACGACGGCGGGCTGGAAGACCGCAAGGGCTTGCTGGCCTCGGGCGTGGCGTGGGCGGAGCTGGTGGTGTTCCCGGTCGATTGCATCGACCACGATTCGGCGGGCAAGCTCAAACGCCTGTGCATGCGCCAGGGCGTGAGCTTCATGCCCTTGCGCAGCGCGAGCGTCGCGAGCTTCGCTGCCGCATTGCACGGCACCTCGACCGACCCTTACGGGCCGGCGAACTGCCTGAAACACGGCTGAGCGCCGGGCGCCGCGCGAATCAGCGTTCGGCGATGTAGTGCTGCATCGTCACCGACTCGCCTTCGACGATGTAGGCCCGCACGCGCGACTCCAGTTCGTGGTCGGTCTGGGTGGCGCGGGCGCGCTGGTGCAGATACTCTGCCCACGACGTGACGATGAAACGCTCGACGTAGCGCGACGGATCGGCCAGGTCGCGGTAGAGGCGCCAGAAGGTCGCACCGTCGCGCCGGCGTGGAGCGCGCAACTGGCTTGCCGCTTCGAGAAACGCGGTGGTTTCGTCGGCCCGGATGCGGTAGCCGATCTCGACCGCCACCGGCCCTGCTTCTGGGTCGGGTTCGTGGAAGACGAAGGAGTCTTCCCACGGGGTGGCCGGTGTCACGTCCGAGGCCTGGCCCATGCGCAGGGCAAACCGCCGCGCCAGCAAAATGCCCGCGCCCATGCAGGCCGCCGCGATGCACAAGGCGCTCGGCAAGCCGACGATGCCCGAGAGCGCACCCCACAACGCCGACCCGATCGCGAACGAGCCTAACGCGCAGAGTGTGTGCAGCGCGGTGGCGCGTGCCCGCACCCACGGCGGCGCGCTGGTCTGGGTGGCGGTGTTGAAGGTCGTCATCACCGCCATCCAGGCACCGCCACCGAGAACCAGCGCCGTGTACACGAGCGGGCGTGAGTGCGAGAACGCGGCGATCAGCATCACGCCCGCGAACACGACGCAGCCGGTCGCAACCAGGCGCTCCAGCCCGGCGCGCTCGCGCAGCCGGCCGACGACGAGCCCGATCGTGACCGCGCCACCCCCCAGGCAGCCCATCAGCAAACCAAAGCCGGCCGCGCCCAGGTCGAGCTGGCGCTGCGCGATCGACGGCAGCAGCGCCCACAGGGCCGAGCCCGAAGCGCTGTAGGCGACGGTGCGAACCAGCTGCGCGAGGATCGCCTCCGAGTGGCGCGCAAACCGCAGCGCGCTCAAGATGCCGCCCCACAAACGCTCGGCCGGCAAACGCGATGGCGGGTGCGGTCTGGGCGGCCAGCGCCGCACGCCGAACCACATCGCCAGCGTGCTGAGCACCGCGATCAGAAAGATCCAGCCGGCGCCGGCGAGCGCGAACACCACACCCGCGAGCGCCGGGCCGACCGCGCGCGCCGCGTTGTAGGCGATCGAGATCGCGGTGATGGCCTGCGGCAATTCATCGCGCGGAATCGAGTCGCCGATGACCGAGTTCCAGGCCGGCGAGAGCAGGGCGGTGCAGCAACCCGCCACGAAGATGAAGAACAGCAAGGTGCCCGGGCCGGCGTTGCCGCTCAACACCAGCAGTGCCAGCGTGGTCGCGGTGGCGGCCTGAACCAGCAGCGAGCCGAGGATCAGGCGTTTGCGGTCGTTGGTGTCGGCGAGCACGCCGGCCGGCAGCGCCAGCAGGAACATCGGCAGGAACACGGCGGTCTGCACCAGCGCGGCGAGGAAAGCCGAGCCGGTCAACTCGACCATCATCCAGGCCGCCGCCATGGCCTGCATCGCGTTGCCGATGAAGTAGACGCCGCCGCTGGCCCACAGGCCGCGGAACGACGTGTGGCGCAGTGCACTCCAGGTGGTCGGGGCAGGCGCGGGCATGTCGAAGGGGGTGGGCATCGTGCCTCGATTGTCCATGCCCCGGCGTGGGTGCCCATGTGGCGCGCGCCTGTGCGTCCGGGAAAACCCGAAAGCCCGGCACTTGTGCCGACCGCGCGTTGTCCGCTAAACTTTACCTACCGGTCGGTCGGATATGTTTGATGAAAGTCAAGTGTCATCGACCGCAGGACAACGCACAGAACGCACACAACGGAGACGCCACCATGACAGAAGCGCTGGTGCTGGTCGCGCAAGAAGGCGCGGTTCGAACCCTCACGCTGAACCGGCCCAAGTCGCTGAACAGCTTCACGGCGGCAATGCACGCCGAACTCGCTGCCGCGTTCGAAGCCGCTGCCGCTGATGCGAGC
>JANYFX010000441.1 GCA_025359585.1 Rhizobacter sp.
CCATCACCTGGCGCAGGTTCAGCTCGCGCTCCTTGAACCTGCCGTTGCTGCGCTCACCGTGGCTGTCGGCGATGCCCACCCCGATGTTGAACACCCCGTCGCGGCACGGGAAGATCCAGCCGTAGCCGGGCCTGAGCGCGCGGTGCCAGACGATCTCGATCGCGGTGATGCGCCCGACCATCGCGTCGTTCCTCACGTAGCCGCGCAGCGCCACGCCGCTGGGCGTCTGTCGCAGCGACATGCCGGCCGCGAGCAGCGCCTGCGGCACCGCGCCGGTGGCCAGCAGCACCCAGCGCGCGCGGATCTCGCGCGTCGCGTCGCCATGCTGCAGCCGCGCGCCGACGACCCGCTCCTGCCCTTCGATGCCCGACTCGACCGGCGCGACGAAGCGCAGCGGCGCGAACATGCGCGCACCGGCCGCCACCGCGGCGCGGCAGACGATGTCGTCGAGCTGCTTGCGCGGCAGCACCGCGAGCTCGCCGGGCACGTCGATGCGCCCGCCGCGTGGCCCGATGCAGCCGACGAAGCCGCTGGCCCGCGCCTGCGCCATCACCGCGTCGAGCACGCCGAGCTTGCGCAGCGCGTTGTGCGCGTCGGGAAGGAGCGCGTCGCCGCAGACCTTGTCGCGCGGGAAGGCGTGCTGATCGACCAGCACCACATCGAGCCCGGCGCGTGCAAGGGTCAGCGCGGCGGCGCTGCCGGCCGGGCCGGCGCCGATCACGAGCACGTCGCAGGCCGCGGGGAGAAGTTCGGTGCCGAGGTTCATGGGGAGCGGGGAGTGGCGCGCAAGAAGACGAGCACCGATTTTAGGAGGCTGTCAGGCCGGCGGATTCGGCACCGCAGCGGCCCGGCGCGGCCCCATGCGCAGGGCCGCGAGCACCGAACAGCCGGTGATGAAACCGACCAGCGCGAAGGTCTCGTGAAAGGCCCGCATCGCGTTGCCCGGCTGCGCCTGCAAACGCCATTCGAGCACGATGCCGACCAGGCTGATGCCGACCGCGCCGCCGAGCTGGCGCAGAAAGTTGATGGTGCTCGCGCCCTGCGAGATCAGGTCGTCGGGCAGGCCGCGCATGGCGCCAAGATTGAGCGACGGCAGCACGAAGCCGAGACCGATGCGACCGACGACGGCCCACAGCATGATGAGCAGCAGCGAGGTCGCCGGCCCGACCGAGATCATCAGCAGGAACGAGGCCGCGAGCAGGATCAGCCCGGTCGCAAGAATGCGGCCGAGCGGCAGTTTGTCGGCCGCGCGGCCGACCAGCGGGATCGTGACCGCCAGCACCAGACCGGCCGGCAGCAGCACGGCGCCGGCCTGCGAAGGCGGCAGCTTGAGCGCGATCTGCATGAACACCGGCACCAAGTAGGTCGAACCGAACAGCGCCATGCCGTAGATGAAGGCGACCACGCCGCCCATCGCGAACGAGCGGTGATCGAACAGGCGCAGTTGCATCAAAGGGTGGGCATTGCGGCGCTGGGTCTTGATGAACACGATCACCGCAGCGAAGCTGCTCGCGATCAGGCCCCAGCCGGCCAGCGGCGCCGGCCCGTGCAACTGCACCATGCCGTTGAGCAAGGACAGCACCGCGACCGTGACGAGACCGAGGCCCAGCCAATCGAGCCGCGCGCCGGAGCGGTCGACTTCGCCGCCACCCGGCACGCCGACCGGCAGGTAGCGCCGCGCCAGCCACAGTGCCGCCATGCAGAACGGCACGACCACGAAGAAGATCGAGCGCCAGCCGAACCACTCGACCAGCACCCCGCCCACGCTCGGGCCGAGTGCGGGCGCCAGCACCACGCCGAAGCCGAAGATGCCCATCGCGCGGCCCTGCTCGCCCTTGCCGAAAGCACGCATGATGATGATGGCGGGAATCGGCTGCAGCACACCGGCCGCCAGGCCTTCGGCCACCCGCATCGCCAGCACCAGGTTGAACCAGCTCGACAGGCCGCCGGCGATCCCGCCGAACATCAGCAGCGCCACTGCGCCGCAGTAGGTGTGGCGGTAGCCGAAACGTTCGAGCAGCCACGGCGTGGTCAACATCGAGAGCGTCATCGCCGCCATGAAGCCGGCCGACAACCACTGCGCACGCTCCTGCCCGAGCGTGAAGACACGGCTCATGTCGGGCACCGCGACGTTGATGATCGTGGACGCCATGATCGACGCCATCGTCCCGATCATCACCGTCAGCAACACGAGCCAGCGGTAGTTCGGGCCGAAGCGCTTTTCGAGCGCGGCGCGGGAGTGCGGGTGAGTGCTCATGCTCACCAGATCGAGACCTGCGCCTCCGGTGCCAGGTACATCGGGTCACCCGGTTTCACGCCGAAGGCCGGCGCGAACGCAGGGTGGTTGCGCACCACGCCGTTGACGCGAAACTCGTCGGGCGAGTGCGGGTCGGACTTGATCTGCCGCAGCAGCGCTTCGTCGCGCACCTTGCCACGCCACTGCTGTGCCCAGCCGAGAAAGAAGCGCGCGTCGCCCGAGAGGCCGTCGATCACCGGCGCGGCCTTGCCGCCGAGCGAGAGTTTCCAGGCCTTGTAGGCAATCGCCAGGCCGGCGTTGTCGGCGATGTTCTCGCCGAGCGTGAGTTCACCGTTGACCTTGTAGCCAGGCAGCGGTGAGTACGCGCCGTACTGCTCGACCAACGCGGCGGTCTTGCTCGCGAAGCGCGCCTTGTCCTGCTTGCTCCACCAGTCGCGCAGGTTGCCGTCGCCGTCGTACTGGCTGCCTTCGTCGTCGAAACCGTGGCTGATCTCGTGGCCGATCACGGCCCCGATGGCGCCGTAGTTGACGGCGTCGTCGGCCGCGGCATCGAACGACGGTGGCTGCAGGATCGCGGCCGGGAACAGGATCTCGTTCAGCGTCGGGGTGTAGTAGGCGTTGACGGTCTGCGGTGTGGTGCCCCACTCGTCGCGGTCGACCGGTTTGCCCAGTTTGGCCAAGCCGCGGGCGAACTCGAAAGCGCGCGCGCGCACCACGTTGCCGACCAGATCGTTGCGCTCGATCTTCACCGCGCTGTAGTCGATCCAGCGTTTCGGCTGGCCGATCTTGGCGCGGAATTTCGCGAGCTTGGCGAGGGCCTCGGTGCGGGTGGGCGGGCTCATCCAGTCGCTGCCGACGATGCTCTGGCGGCAGGCTTCGAGCAGGTGGCCCACCATGGTTTCGATGCGCGCCCGCGCTGCCGGCGGAAAGTGCTTTTCGACATAACGCTGACCGACCGCCTCGCCGAGCGATTCATCGACCAGTGCCACGCCGCGCTCCCAGCGCGGCCGGTCGACCGTGCGGCCCTGCAGTGCCATGCCGCTGAACACAAAATGCGCGGCCGAAAAGTCTTTGCCGAGGTAGGGCGCGTACTCGTGCAACAAGCGCACCGTGGCATACGCCTTCCACGCTTCGAGGGGCGCCGATTGCAGCAGCGCGCTCAAGCCTTGCAGATAGCCGGGCTGGCCCACGAGCACGTCGGGGGTCTTGCCGGCCAGGCCCGTGGCACCGAGAAAAGCCGGCCAGTCGAGCGCCGGCGCCAAATCGGGCAGGCGGCCCAGATCGACGCGGTTGTAGACCCGCACCGGGTCGCGGTTCTCCACTTCCGACCACTGCACTTTCGCGAGTTCGGCCTCCAGCACGAGCACGGCACGCGCGCTGACTTCGATGTTGCGCTCGTCGGCGAGCGACAGCAGCCGGCTCATGTAGTCGACGTAGCGCACCCGCGCTTCGCGAAAGCGTGTGTCCGACTCCTGCAGGTAATAGTCGCGGTTCGGCAG
>JANYFX010000478.1 GCA_025359585.1 Rhizobacter sp.
TACCTGCTCGGCCCGGTGGGCGGCGGCAAGAGCTCGATCGCCGAGCGGCTCAAGTTGCTGATGGAGCAGGTGCCGTTCTACGCGATCAAGGGCTCGCCGGTGAACGAGTCGCCGCTCGGTCTGTTCGACCCGGTGGAAGACGGCGCGCTGTTGGAAAAGGAATACGGTATTCCGCGCCGTTACCTGAATCGCATCATGAGCCCTTGGGCAGTGAAGCGTCTCGAAGAATACGGCGGCGACATCCGCAAGTTCAAAGTCGTGAAACGCTACCCGAGCGTGCTCAAGCAGGTCGGCGTGAGCAAGACCGAGCCGGGCGACGAGAACAACCAGGACATCTCGGCTCTGGTCGGCAAGGTCGACATCCGCAAGCTCGAAACTTTCGCGCAGGACGACCCGGACGCGTACAGCTTCTCCGGCGGTCTGTGCCTGGCGAACCAGGGCCTGCTCGAATTCGTCGAAATGTTCAAGGCGCCGATCAAGGTGCTGCACCCGTTGCTGACCGCCACGCAGGAAGGCAACTTCAAGGGCACCGAAGGCTTCGGCGCCATCCCGTTCGACGGCATCGTGCTCGCGCACAGCAACGAGAGCGAGTGGAAGACCTTCCGCAACAACAAGAACAACGAGGCTTTCCTCGACCGCATCTATATCGTGAAGGTGCCGTACTGCCTGCGCGTGAGTGAAGAGGTCAAGATCTACGAGAAGTTGCTGCGCGGTTCGTCGTTGGCCGAAGCCAAGTGCGCCCCCGGCACGCTGAAGATGATGAGCCAGTTCGCGATGTTGACGCGCCTGAAGGAGCCCGAGAACTCGTCGCTGTATTCGAAGATGCAGATCTACGACGGCGACAACCTCAAAGACAGCGACCCGCGCGCCAAGAGCTACCAGGAGTACCGCGACTACGCCGGCGTCGACGAAGGCATGAGCGGCGTCTCGACGCGCTTCGCGTTCAAGATTTTGTCGAAGGTCTTCAACTTCGACAGCGCTGAAGTGGCTGCGAACCCGGTGCACCTGATGTACGTGCTCGAACAGCAGATCGAGCGCGAGCAGTTCCCGGCCGAGACCGAGCAGAAGTACCTGGGCTTCATCAAGGAGCACCTGTCGGCGCGCTATGCCGAGTTCATCGGCAAGGAAATCCAGACCGCGTATCTCGAGAGCTACAGCGAGTACGGCCAGAACATCTTCGACCGCTACGTGACCTATGCCGACTACTGGATCCAGGACCAAGAGTACCGCGACACCGACACCGGCGAAGTCTTCGACCGCGGGTCGCTGAACGCCGAACTCGAGAAGATCGAGAAGCCTGCAGGGATCAGCAATCCGAAAGACTTCCGCAACGAGATCGTCAACTTCGTGCTGCGCGCGCGCGCCAACAACGCCGGCCACAACCCCGTGTGGTCGAGCTACGAGAAGCTGCGCACGGTGATCGAGAAGAAGATGTTCTCGAACACCGAAGAGTTGCTGCCGGTGATCAGCTTCAACGCGAAGGCGAGCGCCGACGAAGCGAAGAAACACGAGAACTTCGTCAACCGCATGGTCGACAAGGGCTACACGGCCAAACAAGTGCGCTTGTTGTGCGAGTGGTATTTGAGGGTGCGCAAGAGCAGCTGATGGAGCACTTCATGACGACCATCGAAGCGACGAGCCCGGCGCCGGGCCGCCATGGGCCACGCAGAGGCCCACTCTCGTGGACCTTGGCGGGCTCGACCCCCTCGGGGGGTGGTCTGCGGTACTCCGCGGACCGGGGGTAGACATCAAATGCTCCAGCAGATCATCGATCGGCGCCTGGCGGGCAAGAACAAGTCCATCGGCAACCGCGAGCGCTTTCTGCGCCGCCACCACAACCAGGTGCGCGACGCGGTGCGCCGCGCCGTCGACGGGCGTGGCATTCGCGACATGGAGCGTGGTGAAGACATCCACATTCCGAAGCGCGACATCAACGAGCCGGTGTTCGGCCACGGCCAGGGCGGCACGCGCGAAATGGTGCACCCGGGCAACCAGGAATACGTGACCGGCGACCAGATCGAGCGGCCCAAGGGCGGTGGTGGCAAAGGTGGCGGCAAGGGCGACCCCAGCGATTCGGGCGAAGGTGACGACGACTTCGTCTTTCACCTGAGCAAAGAAGAGTTCATGCAGATCTTCTTCGACGATCTGGCGCTGCCGCGTTTGACGCAGACCCAGCTCGCCGAAACACCGGAATGGAAGAGCCACCGCGCCGGCTTCGTCAGCGACGGCACGCCGAGCAACCTGAGTGTCGTGCGCTCGATGCGGGGCGCGATCGGGCGGCGCCTGGCGATCGGTGCGGGCTCGCGCGGTGAACTGCGCGCGCTCGAAGACGAGCTCGAACTCGTGCTCGCGCAGCCGGTGACTGCGATGCGCGAAGCGCGCCGCGAAGACCTGGAAGAGCGCATCAGCGTGTTGAAGAACCGCCTCTCGCGAATCCCCTACCTCGACCCGATCGACCTGCGCTTCCGCAGCCGCGTGAAAGTGCCGGTGCCCACCACCAAGGCGGTGATGTTTTGCCTGATGGACGTGTCGGGCTCGATGGACGAGGGCCGCAAGGAGTTGTCGAAACGCTTTTTCATCCTGCTGTACCTGTTCCTCACGCGGCACTACGACAAGATCGATCTGGTCTTCATTCGCCACCACACGCAGGCGCAAGAGGTGGACGAAGAAAACTTCTTCCACGCCCGCGAAACCGGCGGCACCGTGGTGTCGAGCGCGCTGGTGCTGATGGACGAGATCATCAAGGCGCGTTACTCGCCGAGCGAGTGGAACATTTATGGCGCGCAGGCCAGCGACGGCGACAACTGGCACCACGACAGCGGCCGCTGCCGCGAACTGCTCACCGAGCAACTGCTGCCGGCCTGCCGCTACTTCGCCTACGTGCAGGTGGCCGACGAAGAGCAGAACCTCTGGGAAGAGTACACACGGCTTGCGGACGCCCACCCGCACTTCGCGATGCGCAAGGTGACCGAAGCGTCGCAGATCTACCCGGTGTTCCGCGAGCTGTTCAAGAAGGAAGGAGCAGCGGCATGAGCGGCTTCCCCGGTGAACGCAGGATCAACGTCGGCCCGCCGCCGCCCTTCATGGGCGACCGCCGCAAGTCAGAGCGCAAGCCGCTTCAGGCGCCCTTGCCTGCAGGCCCGCGCCCGGCATCGAAACTGCCCGACCCGAGCGACTGGAGCTTCGAGTTGATCGAGCAGTACCACGAGGTGATTCGTGCGACGGCGCGGCGCTTCGGCCTGGACACCTACGCGAACCAGCTCGAGATCATCACCGCCGAGCAGATGATGGACGCCTACGCGTCGGTGGGCATGCCGGTGAACTACCGGCACTGGAGCTATGGCAAGGAGTTCATCGCCAACGAGAAGAACTACAAGCGCGGGCAGATGGGTCTGGCCTACGAGATCGTCATCAACTCCGACCCGTGCATCAGCTACCTGATGGAAGAGAACACCACCGCGATGCAGGCGCTGGTGATCGCGCACGCGGCCTACGGCCACAACAGTTTTTTCAAGGGCAACTACCTCTTCAAGCTGTGGACCGACGCCTCGTCGATCATCGACTACCTCGTCTACTCGAAGAACTACATCGCCGAGTGCGAGGAGCAGTACGGCCTCGGCCCGGTCGAAGAACTGCTCGACAGCTGCCATGCGTTGCAGAACTACGGCGTGGACCGATATCGCCGGCCGAGCAAACTTTCGTTCGCCGAAGAAACCGCGCGCCGCAAGGATCGGCTCGAGCACGCGCAGTCGCAGGTCAACGACATCTGGCGCACGTTGCCGAAGAGGGCCGAGAAGGCCGAGGACGTGGCCAACGCGAAACGTTTCCCGGCCGAGCTGCAGGAGAACATCCTGTACTTCATCGAGAAGAACGCACCGCTGCTCGAACCCTGGCAGCGCGAGATCGTGCGCATCGTGCGCAAGATCGCGCAGTACTTCTACCCGCAGCGCCAGACGCAGGTGATGAACGAAGGCTGGGCCACGTTCTGGCACCACCACCTGCTCAACACGATGTACGACGACGGTTACCTGACCGACGGCGTGATGATCGAGTGGCTCAAGTCGCACACCAACGTGGTCTACCAGCCGCCGGTGGGGCACCGTGCGTACAGCGGCATCAACCCCTATGCGCTCGGTTTTGCGATGTACACCGACATCAAGCGCATCTGCGAGAACCCGACCGCCGAAGACCGCGAATGGTTTCCGAGCTTCGCCGGCGCGCCCTGGTTGCCCACGCTCGACCACGCGATGCGCAACTTCAAGGACGAGAGTTTCATCGGCCAGTACCTGTCACCGAAACTGATGCGCGACCTGCGCCTGTTCTCGATCCTCGACGACGAGAAGGCCGAAACGCTCGCGGTCTCGGCGATCCACGACGACTCGGGTTTCAAGCGTGTGCGCGAAGCCTTGTCGCGCCAGTACGACCTGAGTTCGCGCGAGCCCGACATCCAGGTATGGAACGTCAACCTGCGCGGTGATCGTTCACTGACGCTGCGCCACACCCGGCACAACAACCGGCCGCTGCATGAAGGCTCGCAGG
>JANYFX010000484.1 GCA_025359585.1 Rhizobacter sp.
ACGCTGATGCTGATCGGGCTGACCTTGCGCGGCGTCGCGTTCGACTTCCGCGTCAAGGCGAAGGACACGCACAAGAAGACCTGGGATCGGCTGTTCTTTGCCGGCTCGACCATCGCCGCCGTCTCGCAGGGCTGGATGCTCGGCCGCTACGTCAGCGGCTTCGGCGAGGGCTGGAACTACCCGCTCTTCGCCGCCGCCATCGCCATCGCGTTGCCGATGGCCTACGCGCTGCTCGGCGCCGCCTGGCTGGTGATGAAGACCGAAGGTGAATTGCAGGAGCGCGCGATCGGCTGGGCCCGCACCGCGTGGGGGCCGATGGTCGCCGGCATGGTGTTGATCTCGATGGCCACGCCGTGGATCAGCGCGACCGTGCGCGAGCGTTGGTTCGCGCTGCCCGAGATCATTGCGCTGATGGCGATCCCGCTCGTCACGGGCATCGCCTTGCTTACGGTGCGCGCGCTGCTGAAAACGCAGATCGTGCGCGGGCCTCTGTGCTGGTTGCCTTTCGTGACGCTGATCGGCGTGTTCGTGCTCGGCTTTCTGGGCCTGGCCTACAGCATCTACCCCTTCGTCGTGATCGACCGGCTGACGATCTGGCAGGCGGCCAGCAGTCCCGAGGCGCTGAAGGTGATCCTGTTCGGTGTGTGCATTTCGGTGCCGGCGATCGCCGGCTACACGGTGTTTTCGTACCGCGTTTTCCGCGGCAAGACGAGCGAGCTGAAGTACGCATGACGGGTTTCAAAGGGAACAAGGCGGCGCTGCCGAGCAAGCCGTGTGTGCAATGCCGGCGGCCGATGACCTGGCGCCGCGCGTGGGCGAAGAACTGGGCTGAAGTGAAGTACTGCTCCGACCGTTGCCGAAGCGACGCGAAGCGCAGTGCAACGGGCACGGCCGCATGAGCGCCGCCCCGCAGAACGCCCGCACGCTGGTGTTGGTGCTCGGTGATCAGTTGAGCCACACCAGCGCGGCGCTGTCGGGCCTCGACCCCGAGCGCGACGCCGTGCTGATGATCGAAGCGCCCTTTGAGGCCACCCACGTGTGGAGCCACAAAGCCCGCATCGCACTTTTCCTTTCGGCAATGCGGCACTTTCGCGACGAGCTGCGCGAGCGTGGTATCAAGGTTCACTACATCGCACTCGATGACAGCGCGTGCAAGGATTTGCCCGGCCGCCTGCGTGAGCAGCTGCAGCGTTTGCGCCCCTCGACGCTGCGTTTGCTCGAAGCCGGCGAGTGGCGTCTGCAACAAGACATCGCCGCCGTCGCCAGCGAAGCCCAGGTCGCGCTGCGCGTGCTGGACGACACCCACTTCATGTGTTCACGCGCCGACTTCACGCGCTGGTCGGCCAAGTACGGCCGCCAGTTGCGCATGGAGTTTTTCTACCGCGAGATGCGCCGCGAGCACCGCGTCTTGCTCGACTCACAAGGCCAGCCCGAAGGCGGCCAGTGGAACTTCGATGCCGACAACCGCAAGGCCTACCCGAAGGCCGGCCCGGGCCTGATCCCGTCGGCAGAAGCCTTCGCGCCCGACGCTCTCACGCAGCAGGTCTTCGCCGAAGTGCAGGCGCGCTTCCCCGACCACCCCGGTTCGCTGAAGTCGTTCATGTGGCCGGTCACACGCGCTCAAGCGCTGCTCGCCTTGCAAACCTTTATCGAAGCGCGCCTCGCGAACTTCGGCGAGCACCAGGACGCGATGTGGACGGCCACGCCCTTCGGCTGGCATTCGCTGCTCTCGACCAGCCTGAACCTGCACCTGCTCGACCCGCGCGAAGTGATCAAAGCCGCCGAAGCGGCATACCGCACGGGCCGGGTGCCACTCGCCAGCGCAGAGGGTTTCATCCGCCAGGTGCTCGGCTGGCGCGAGTTCATTCGTGGTGTCTACTGGCTCGACATGCCCGGCATGGCCGCGGCCAACCACCTGCAGCACTCCCGCCCGCTGCCACGCTGGTACTGGAGCGGCGAGACGCAGATGGAATGTGTGCGCGACACCGTGCAGCAGACGCTGCAACACGGCTACGCGCACCACATTCAGCGGCTGATGGTCACGGGGCTGTTCGCGCTGCTCGCCGAGGTCGACCCGAAACAGGTGGCCGCCTGGTACCTCGCGGTCTACGTCGACGCGGTCGAGTGGGCCGAATTGCCGAACGTGGCCGGCATGGCGCTGTACGCCGACGGCGGTCGTTTCACGAGCAAGCCCTATGTGGCCTCGGGCGCCTACATCCAGCGCATGAGCAACCACTGCTCACATTGCAAATACGCACCGACGCCGAAAGACATGGCGCGAACCGGCAAGCCCGCCTGCCCGTTCACGGTGCTGTACTGGAATTTTCTGGACCGGCACGAAGCCGAACTCGCGGCGAACCCGCGCACCGCGCTGATGGCCAAGAGCGTGGGCCGCCTGGACCCTTCCGAACGAAGCCGGCTGCGCACCGAGGCGCAAGCCGTGCTCGCCGCCGTCGACTTGCTCTAGCCGCGCGGCTTCAGGACTTGGCGCGGCTCGCGACGAGTTGCGCTTCGATCTGCGCCGGCGGCAAGGCGCCGGGCACACGCTTGCCGTCTTCGAACACCAGCGCCGGCGTGCCGTTGACGCGGTACTTCTTGCCCATCGCCAGGTTGCGTTGCAGCGCACCGGTGTCGCACTGCGCGATGTTGCGCGGCGGCATGGCGCCGTTGACCATCCACTCGCGCCAGACGCTGGTGCTGTCTTTGGCGCACCAGATGTTGCGCGACTTCTCGGGCGAGTCGCCACCGAGGATCGAGTACAGGAAGGTGTAGACCGTCACGTCTTTCACCTGCAGCAGCTCGCGCTCGAACTTCTTGCAATAGCCGCAGTTCGGGTCGGCGAAGACCACGAGCTTGCGGGCGCCGGTGCCTTGTTTGTAGACGATGGCGTCTTTCAGCGGCAGGTTGGCGAAGTCGATCGCGGTGAGCTTGTCGATGCGCGCTTCGGTCAGGTTCACGCCCGTCTTGGTGTCGATCAGTGCGCCCTGGATGATGTGCTCGCCCCGCTCGTCGCTGTAGACCAGCTCGGTGCCGACACGCAGCTCGTAGACACCGGGAATCGGCGTCTTGTTCACTTCGTCGATCTTCGGAAAGTCGGGCAGGCGCTCTGCGATATTCTTGCGAATCACCGCCTCTTGTGCCACGGCGGCTTGCGCGAACAAGGCAGCGACGCTGGCGGCCAGAGCAAAACGAATGAGCTTGTGCATGAGGGGCTTTCAGGAGTCGAGCGCGCGTTGGGTGAGCCAGCGCTTGAGGGGAGAGAGTTGGTTGACCAGAGTCAGGCCGCGGTTGCGAAGTTCCTTGGCGAGCGGCTGCGGGTGTGAAAAAAGGCGCAGCAAACCGTCGGTGACCTGGCCCATCGCCCAGGTGGGCACGAGCCGCTCGCGAGCATAACGCCGCAGCAGTTTTTCGTCTCCGAGGGCGCGCCAGGGCTCTCGCTCGGCGATCACGCGGGCGAGCGCCGCCACATCGGCCAGTCCGAGGTTCAGGCCCTGCCCGGCCAGCGGGTGCACCACGTGCGCGGCGTCGCCGAGCAAGACCCAGCCGGGGCCCGACCACGCCGCGGCGGTCGCCTGCATCAGCGGCCAGGCTGCGCGCGGGCCGGCGAGCTGGAGTTCACCGGCCTCGCCCGCCGTGGCGAGCATCAGCGCTTGTTCGAAACCCGCATCGTCCAGCGCCAGCAACTCGGCAGCGCGCGCGTCGGGCAGAGACCAGACCAAGGCGAACGAGTGGTCCGGCGCGGGCGAATCGAAAGGCAGCAGCGCGAGCACGTCGGGCGCGCGAAACCACTGGCGTGCCGTGCCCTGGTGCCGGAGCGACGAGGTGAGCCGCGCCGCGATCGCCTGGTGGCCGTAGCCGTGGCGCTCGAACTGCACACCGAGCGCAGCGCGGGTGGCCGAGGCCTTGCCTTCGCACAGGGCTGTCAGCGGCGCCTCGACCTCGCCTTCGACCACGCTGATGTGCGGCGCGAAGCGTACCGCCTGCGCCAGCTCGCGCTCGAGCACGGCCGCGTCGGTGATCCAGGCCAGCGCATCCACGTGCTGTTGCCACGACGAGAAGTCGAGTGCGGCATTCGGTGCGTCGCCTTGCACGTGCATGTCGAGCACCGGCGTGGCGGCGTGCGGCGGCAGGCTGTCCCAGACCTTGACGCTGCGCAGCAGCGCCACCGAAGACGCGTTGAGCGCGTAGGCACGCACATCGTCGGAGCCGCCGGCCCGAACCGGCTCGGGGCGCAGCGCCACCGTCAGGCCGGCACGCGCGAGCACCAGCGCAAGGCTTTGCCCCACGATGCCTGCACCCAAAATCTGCACATCGAAGCGTTTCATCGGCATTGATTGTAAAGAGGGCATGGGGCGCGCGCTGCGCCGCCTGCGGGCACAATTCGACCGCCTGGGCAGCGGCGCCCGCCCGAGGAACACCCAGTGAGCAATGCGATCGTCACCTCCGACAACGAACTTCAGGTGAGCGTGCATTCCCTGCACGTGTACCCGGTGAAGTCGTGTGCCGGCATCAACCTGCGCGAGAGCCTGCTGATCGAAACCGGGCTCGAATTCGACCGCGCGTGGATGGTGACGGACGAACGCGGCGAGGCCGTCACTCAGCGTGCTTTCCCACGCATGGCGTTGATCCAGCCCACGCTCAAGTCCTTCGAGATGATCCTGCGCGCGCCCGGCATGCTGGCCTTGCACATCACGCTCGACACGGTCGAAAAACCGGTGCGCGCCAAGGTCTGGAACGACGACGTGGCCGCCTACGACATGGGCGATCTGTGCGCGCAGTGGTTCAGCGACTTTCTCGGTGCGAAGGTCAGGCTGGTGCGTTTCGACCCCGAACAAAAGCGCTTGTCGGAGCGCCGCTGGACCGGCGAGATCGAGGCCGAGAACGGCTTCGCCGATGCCTTCCCCTTGCTCGTCACTTCGGCCGCGTCGATGCTCGAACTGAACCGCCGCCTGCAAGTACACGGCCACGAACCAGTGACGATGGCGCGCTTTCGCCCCAACCTCGTGCTCGACGGGCTCGAAGCCCATGGCGAAGACCCGCTCGACGAGATCACGATCGGCACCGACGAAGGCGCGGTCCGCATCAAGCTCGTGAAACCCTGTGCGCGCTGCCCGATCCCCGATGTGGACCCGCTCAGCGGCGTGGCCGGCCACGGGGTAGGCGATGCGCTGGCTGGCTACCGCGCCGATGCGCGCCTCGACGGCGCGCTCACCTTCGGCATGAACGCGGTGATCGTCGAAGGCTTCGAGCGCACCTTGCGCGTGGGCATGAACGGCAGCGCGAACTACCGTTTCGATTGACGCGCGGCGCTCACTTTTCGTAGTAGTAATAACAGCCCAGCAGCGTGGTCTTGCTGCCCGGGTTGTCGCTGGCGATCAGCATCGCGGTTTTCTTCTCGCCCAGGCTCAGGTCGCAGGCGCGCATGCCGTCGCTGGTGCTGCACTTCAGCGGCCGGCCGAGTTGTTTCTCGAAGCTCTGGCGCGCTTGCACGAACGGCACGTTCACGAGCACCGAAAAACCCAGTCCCGTGCCCACGCTCTGCGGGTAGACCTGCGCCACCGGATGGCCGAGCAGGGTCGTGGCCGCCTTGGGCACGAAATAGGCGTCTTGTTCGCTGCGCACGAACTTCTGCTCGAGGTGGGCAACGAACCGACCCATGCGTAGCTCGTCGGTCTTCCAGTCGAGCCAGGAATCCTGGCAGGTCGCCAGGCGCAGCAGATTGGGTTCGTCGGCCGCGCGCGCGAGCCACGGCGTGGCCAGGAAGACCAGCAGCGAGGCGGCCAGTGAAGCGATTTTCATGTCGAAGCTTTCAAGTTGAAACGGCAGGGCTGCAGTGTGTGCAGCCCGCGTTACAGCACCGCTTCGGCAATGGCCTCTCGTGTTTCATCGGTTGCGCCGGCGAGCCGGCGGGGTCAGTCTTCGTCGGCCGGCCAGGCCGAGGCATCGTCGGCCCAGACCTGCAAGGCCGCACCGCGTCTTTTCAGCACCGCCGCGTGTTTGGGCAAGGCTTCGTGCGGCAGATGCGCCCAGGCGGCAGGCACGTCGCCGCGGTCCAGCGACTCGCCGTGCAAGACCCAGCGTTTGCCAAAGGCACGCAGCGCATCGCGCGGGGTGGCCAGGTCGTGCGCGGCGAGCACGTCGCTCGGCAGGTCGCCGCAGACCACCCACCAGCCGATCCACTCCGGCCGATGCGGGCTCTCCACCGCCCACAGGCTCGCATAAGGCATCACATGCCAGGCCGGCCACTCGCCGATGCGGCCATGCTCCAGGCCAGCGCGCTGCAAGCAGGCAACAACGTCGGCGCTGCGCTCGGCGCACCAGCTGTCTTCGGGGGTCGGTTCGGGGTGGCTCATGGGTCAGGTTCGGCGCGGCGGCAAGGGAATGAATTCTGTCTCACCGGGCACACGCTCGAAGCGCTGCGCTTCCCAGTCGTCTTGCGCCTGAACGATGCGCTCCTTGCGGCTGGACACGAAATTCCAGACCATGAAGCGGTGGCCGAGCGGCGCCCCGCCGACCAGCACGATGCGGCCGCCACGCGGTGCGCTCAAGACCGGCTCGGCGCCGGCTTCGAGCACGACCATCGTGAACGCAGGCACCAGTTCGCCGTCGAGCTCGAAATCGTGGTCGGTGCTGTAGAGCGCACGCTCTTCGGCGGCGGCGGGAACCGTGAGCGACGCGCCCGAAGCGACCGTGAAGTTCAGATCGAGGTACAGCGTGGGCGACAAGGTGTGCACCGGCGAGCTCAGGCCGAAGGCGCTGCCGATCAATACCCGCACCAGCACGCCGTCGATCTCGCGCGCCGGGATCTCGCCACCGGGCACGTGCTGAAAACCGGGCGCGTCTTCTTCGCGCTCGGCCGGCACCGCCAGCCACAGCTGCAGACCGTGGCTGCGGCGCTCGGTGCCGAGCAGGTCTTTCGGCGTGCGCTCGGAGTGCACGATGCCACGCCCCGCCGTCATCAGGTTCACCGCGCCGGGCTCGATGCGCTGCACCACGCCGGTGGAGTCGCGGTGCATCATCGCGCCCTCGAACAGGTAGGTCACGGTCGCCAGGCCGATGTGCGGGTGCGGGCGAACGTCGTGGTTGTCGGACGGCTGCGCGGTGATCGGCCCGAAGTGGTCGAAGAACACGAAGGGGCCGACCGACTGGCGCTGCGCGGCCGGCAGCGAGCGGCGCACGACAAAACCGCCGCCGAGGTCTTTCTGGTGAGGTTTCAGGATTTCGAGTTCGCTCATGGATGGCTCCGCACAGTGGCTTCACGCCAGTTTAGGACGGGCGCCTAAAATCCGCGCTCACTCCCGAAAAGTCGAAAGCAATCAATGAACAGCCCCCACGTCGCTTCGCTCCTGCCCCCCGAGGGGGCGCCCGGCCCCTTGGGGCGGCCCGGCGGGAGCCGGACATGAGCCTGAAATGCGGCATCGTGGGCCTGCCCAACGTCGGCAAGTCCACCCTCTTCAATGCCCTGACCAAAGCCGGCATCGCGGCCGAGAACTACCCGTTCTGCACCATCGAGCCCAACGTGGGCATCGTCGAATTGCCCGACCCGCGGCTCGATGCACTCTCGACGATCGTCAAGCCCGAGCGCATCGTGCCGGCGATCGTCGAGTTCGTCGACATCGCCGGGCTGGTGGCCGGTGCGTCCAAAGGCGAAGGCCTGGGCAACCAGTTTCTGGCCCACATCCGCGAGACCGACGCCATCGTCAACGTGGTGCGCTGTTTCGACGACGACAACGTGATCCACGTGGCCGGCAAGGTCGATCCGATCTCCGACATCGAGGTGATCCAGACCGAGCTGTGCCTGGCCGACATGAGCACGGTCGAAAAGGGCCTGCACCGCTACAACAAGGTGGCACGCTCGGGCGACAAGGAAGCGCAGAAGATCGTCGACGTGCTGACCAAGTGCATGGCCGCGCTCGACCAGGGCAAGCCGGTGCGCACGATCGCGTTCGGCAAGGAAGAGATGCTGCTCGTGAAGCCGCTGTGCCTGATCACCGCGAAGCCGGCGATGTTCGTCGGCAACGTCGACGAGAGCGGCTTCGAGAACAACCCGTATCTCGACAAGCTTCGCGCCTACGCCGACGGCCAGGGCGCGCCGGTGGTGGCGATCTGCGCCAAGACCGAAGCCGAACTCTCGGAAATGAGCGACGACGACCGGCTGATGTTCCTCTCGGAAATGGGCCAGACCGAGCCGGGCTTGAACCGGCTGATCCGCGCCGCCTTCAAGCTGCTCGGCCTGCAGACCTACTTCACCGCCGGCGTGAAGGAAGTGCGCGCCTGGACGATCCACGTCGGCGACACCGCGCCGCAGGCGGCCGGTGTGATCCACACCGACTTCGAGCGCGGTTTCATTCGCGCGCAGACGATCGCCTTCGACGACTTCATCAGCTTCAAGGGCGAGCAGGGCGCGAAGGACAACGGCAAGATGCGCGCCGAAGGCAAGGAATACGTGGTGAAGGACGGCGACGTGCTGAACTTCCTGTTCAACGTCTGAGCGGCAAACGCCCGCAACGGGAGACTTCGATGACCGAGCTCGCGTTTCAATCGGCGTCGAGGCTCGCTGCGGCGATCCGCGGCAAGGACATCAGCAGCCGCGAGCTGCTGGCGCTGTACCTGCAGCGCGTCGAGCGCTTTAACCCGCAGATCAACGCGATCGTCACGCTCGACGCCGAGCGCGCATTCGAACGCGCCGATGCGGCCGACGCGGCGCTCGCGCGCGGCGAGTCCTGGGGCGCGCTGCACGGCGTCCCGATCACGATCAAGGATTCGTTCGAGACCGCCGGGCTGCGCACCACCTCGGGCGCAGCGGCGCTGGCCGGTCACGTTCCGAAGGCCGATGCAACCGCGGTGCAGCGGCTCGTCGCGGCCGGCGCGGTCGTGTTCGGCAAAACCAACCTGCCGACCTTCGCGATGGACCTGCAGTCGTACAACCCGCTCTTCGGCGTCACCAACAACCCGTGGGATCTGGCGCGCACACCAGGCGGCTCGTCAGGCGGCGCTGCGGCCGCGCTGGCGGCCGGCCTCACCGGGCTGGAACTCGGCAGCGACATCGGCGGTTCGATCCGCAGCCCGGCACACTTCTGCGGCATCTACGGCCACAAACCGAGTTACGGGATCGTGCCGCTGCAAGGCCACATTCCCGGGCCGCCGGGTTGCCTCTCGGAGCCCGACATCAGCGTGGCCGGGCCGATGGCGCGCAGCGCAGACGACCTGGCCCTCGCGCTCGACCTGCTCGCCGGGCCGTCGGCCGAGCGAGCCACCGCGTGGCGGCTGCAACTGCCACCGCCCCGCCACGAATCGCTGCGCGGCTTTCGTGTGGCGGCCTGGCTCGACGACCCGGCCTGCGCTGTCGACAGCGAGGTGCTCGCACGCCACCAGATGCTCGTGCGCGCACTGCGCGAAGCAGGCGCGGTGGTGAACGAGCAGGCCCGCCCTGACATCGGCTTCGCCGAAGCGCGCGACCTGTACCTGCAGCTGCTTTACGCCACCACCTCGCCCGGCTTGCCCCGCGATCAGTGGCTCGGCCTGGCGCTGGCCGCCGACCGCCTTCCGCCCGGTACCGACGACACGAAGAGCCTGTTCATGCGCAGCGCCACGCTGCGCCACCGCGACTGGCTCGGCGTGCACGAGCGGCGCGAACGTGTGCGCGCCGCCTGGGCCCGCTTCTTCACCGACCACGACGTGCTGCTGTGCCCGGCCACACCGACGGCGGCGATCGCGCACGACCACAGCGAACCGATGGAGCAACGCATGATCCAGGTCAACGGCAGCGCGCGGCCCTACACCGAACAGCTCGACTGGGCCGGCCTGATCGGCATGGCGCTGCTGCCGTCGACGGTCGCCCCGGCCGGGCGCACCGCTGCCGGGCTGCCGGTCGGTGTGCAGATCGTGGGGCCGTACCTCGAGGACCGCACGACGATCCGGTTCGCGCAGCTGCTGGCCGAAGCGGCCGGCGGTTTCGAGCCTCCGCCGGGTTGGCACTGAACGGCCACCTGTCGGATGCCGCAGCCGAAACGCGCGTCGGCCTGTTAGGCTCGTCGCCTTCCTGATCGCCGACCGGCGGCGCAGCCCGACACGCACCCTCCTTCGCGCTTGGTCACCCGAAAGCTCCACACCCTGCACTGGACCCTGGCGTCCCTGCTGACCGCGCTCGCGTACATGCTCGCGGGCAAGGCGGCGCTGCTGCTCGCGGTGCCGCCGGGGTTTGCGTCGCCCTTGTACCCGGCCGCCGGTGTGGCGCTCGGCGCGCTGCTGATCTTCGGCCGGCGTGCGCTGCCAGGCATCGCGTTTGGCGCGCTGGTCGTGAACCTGTCGGTTCGTGGCAGCCTGCAGGGCCTGACGGCCGCCACGCTGCTGATGCCGTCCGTCATCGCCGTCGGGGCCACCCTGCAGGCCTGGGTGGGCGACGCACTCATCCGACGTTTCGTGCGCCAGCCGCTCGAACTCGCCGAGCCACGCGAGGTGCTGTGGTTCCTGGGTGCCAGCATCGCGTCGTGCCTGGTGAGCCCGACGGTGGCCAACCTCGCACTCTGGCTGTCGGGCACGCTGCCCGCTGCCGCCGTGCCCTTCAGCGCCGCCACCTGGTGGGTCGGCGACGTGCTGGGCGTGCTCATCGCCACACCGATCCTGCTCACGCTGTTCGGCCGGCCGCGCGCCGCCTGGCCCCCCCGGCGCCTGAGCGTGGGCCTGTCGCTCGGGCTGGTGACGGCGCTGCTGACGCTGGGCATCCTTCAAGTGGCGAAGTGGAACAACGAACGCGTGCGCTCGGCGTTCGAACGCGACGCGACTGGCGCATTCGCGGCGATGCGCGCCCAGTTGCACGAACCGATGCAGGCGCTCGAAGCGCTGCACAGTGTTTTCGTCGCCTCCGAAGACGTGTCTCCCGACGAAATGCGATTGGCCACGCGCCACTGGTTGGCACCCGGCGTACTGCAGGCGATGGGCTGGAGCGAGCGCCTGCGCCGCGAGGACGTTCCGGCCTTCGAAGCACGGGTTCGTGCCGAGGGCGTCAAGGGCTTCACCGTCTTCGATCGCACCGACGCCGGCGAGCAACGTGCACCGGGCAACGACTTGATCGTGATCCACTACATCGAGCCGCCAGCCGGCAACGCCACAGCGCTCGGGGTGAACGTGATGTCGATCCCGGCCGCACGGGCCGCTGTCGAGAAGGCGCGCGCCACCGGGCAACCCGCGGCCACGGCGGGTTTCAGGTTGACGCAGCAGCCGGCGGGCGAGAACCAGACCGGCATCGTGATCTACCAGGCGCTCTACGAGCCGCGCTCACCCGAAGCACAACGCGCCAATGCGCTGCGCGGCGTGGTGTTCGTGACCCTGCGCATGGACGACCAGCTGACCGCCCTGTTGCCGGTGGTTCCGGCCTATCTCAACCTCTGCATCGTCGACGCCAGCGCCGGCCAGGCCCGCAGGCGCCTGGCCGGCCCCGCGGGCTGCGAGCGGATCGCTCCGGCGTTGCTCGATGTGCGCCCTCTGGCTTACGCAGGCCGCGACTGGGAGTTGCGTGTCTACGCCGACCCAGGCACCCTGCCCGACGCGCACAACGCCGACGTGTGGCTGTTCGCGCTCGTCGGGCTGTTGTCCACGACCATGCTGGTCGGCTTTTTGCTGACGCTGACCGGACGCGCACTGCGCGTCGAAACCGCCGTGCGCGAACGCACCGCGGCCCTGCAGTCCGAAATGCGCGACCGCGAAGGTGCCGAAGCGGCGTTGCGCGAAAGCGAGCAGCGCTTTCGCAACATCCTGAACAACGTGCCGATCGGTGTGGTCTACACCGACCTGAACGGCCAGATCATTCAGGCCAACCCGCGCTTTTGCGAACTCACCGGCTACAACGAGGACGAGCTGCTGGCGCTGCGCCCGCCCGACTACACCTTCCCTGAAGACCTGGCGCAAGACGCCGGCGTGACGGCGCAGTTGGTGCGCGGCGAGATCCCGATGGAGCGCAGGAACAAGCGCTACATCGCGAAGACCGGCGGCACGGTGTGGGTGCAGGCGAGCGTGTCGCTGCTGCGCGACGCGCAGGGCCGGCCGCTGCACATCGTCGGCGTGGCCGAGGACATCACCGAACACTTGAAGCTCGAAGAGGCCGAGCGAGCGCGCGAAGCGGCCGAGGCCTCGAACCGCGCAAAGAGCGAGTTCCTGTCGCGCATGAGCCATGAGCTGCGCACGCCGCTCAACGCGATGCTGGGTTTTGCGCAATTGCTCGAACTCGACCAGCGCCAGCCGCTGAGCGCCAGCCAGCAGCCCTGGGTGAGCCAGATCCAGCAGGCCGGCTGGCACCTGCTGGAGATGATCAACGACGTGCTCGACCTGTCGCGCATCGAGTCGGGCAACCTCCGCCTGCACACCGAAACGCTGAACCTCGGCGAGCTGCTGGCGGCGAGCGTCGCGATGGTCGAAGGCGACGCGAAGCAGCGCCGCATCCTGATCATCCAGGAACTGGGCGTTGGCACGGCCACCGTGCTGGGCGACTCGACACGCGTGAAGCAGATCCTGACCAACCTGCTGAGCAACGCGGTGAAGTACAACGCCGACGCCGGCCGCATCCACATAGCGAGCCGCGTCGCTACGCCGGACACGGTGGAAATCGCGGTCACCGACACTGGCCTGGGCATGACGCCGCAGCAGCTGGCCGAACTCTTCCAGCCCTTCAACCGGCTCGGCCGCGAACGCTCGGCACAACAGGGCACCGGCATCGGCCTGGTCATCAGCCAGCGCCTGGCCGAGCTGATGGGCGGCTCGTTGAAGGCGCGCAGCATCGCCGGCAAGGGCTCGTCGTTCATGCTCACGCTGCCGAGTTCGGCGGACCCCGACACCGTGCGCTCGGAGTTCGAAAACACCCCGCTGCCAGCGGCCGAATACCACCGCCGCGTCGTGCATTACGTCGAAGACAACGAGACCAACGTCGAGGTGATGCGCGGCATCCTCGCGCAGCGCTCGCAGGTGCAGCTCGAAGTGTCAATCGACGGCCGCAGCGGGCTTGCCGCGATCCGCGCGCACCGACCCGACCTGATCCTGCTCGACATGCACCTGCCCGACATCGGCGGCATGGAGCTGCTGCGCGAACTCAAAGCCGACGCACGGACCACGTCCATCCCCGTGGTGGTGGTTTCGGCCGATGCGCTGGCGCAGCAGATCGAGGCTGCCTTCCAGGCCGGCTGCTCGCACTACCTGACCAAACCGGTCAGCGTGAGCGAGCTGCTGGCGGTGGTGGACGACGCGCTGGAGCGCATCGATACACGCTTCGGCTGAACTCCGTCCGACGGTTGAGCGCCCGGAATTGTTAGTACTTGCAAACCCGCAAGGCTATACCCTATATCACCCATGATGAGTTTCTCAACGCTATCAGGGTAATCGTCAATGCCGATCAGCACTCCGCACGGTCGAGTGCTAATATTTGCGGAACCCAAAGGAGATCAGCTTGTCTGATATGTCCATGAACACATCCACCGCTTCTGCATTGACCGTCCGCGACCCGTGGGCTCTGGTGCCTTCGCTGGGCAACCTCGACGCCTACATTTCCGCCGCCAACCGCGTGCCCTTGCTCACGCACGAGGAAGAAGTCTCGTTCGCCACCCGCCTGCGTACCAGCGGCGACCTGGACGCTGCCGGGAAACTCGTGCTCTCGCACCTGCGTCTGGTGGTCTCGATCTCGCGCAAATACCTCGGCTACGGTCTGCCGCATGGCGACCTGATCCAGGAAGGCAACATCGGCCTGATGAAGGCCGTGAAGCGCTTCGACCCCGACCAGGGCGTGCGCCTCGTCAGCTACGCCATGCACTGGATCAAGGCCGAGATCCACGAGTACATCCTGAAGAACTGGCGCATGGTCAAGGTTGCCACGACCAAGGCGCAGCGCAAGCTGTTCTTCAACCTGCGCTCGATGAAGCAGAGCATGAAGGACGACGCCGAAGACGTCGACACGCACCGCAGCACGCTGACCCAGAAAGAGGTCGACACGCTCGCACGCACGCTCAACGTGAAGCGCGAGGAAGTGCTCGAAATGGAAACCCGCCTGTCCGGCGGCGATGTGGCGCTCGAGCCGCTGACCGACGACAGCGAAGAGAGCTTTGCGCCGATCGCCTACCTGGCCGACGACGCGAGCGAGCCGACGCGTGTGATCGAAGCCAAAGGCCGCGACTGGCTGGCCGGTGACGGCATCTCGCTGGCCCTCGACGCGCTCGACGCGCGCAGCCGCCGCATCGTCGAAGAGCGCTGGCTCAAGGTCAACGACGACAGCAGCGGCGGCATGACGCTGCACGAGCTGGCCGACGAGTACGGCGTGAGCGCCGAGCGCATTCGCCAGATCGAAGTGGCGGCGATGAAGAAGATGCGCAAGACACTGGCGCCGGCGGCTTGAAGAACGCCTCGCGCTGACGAAAAAGCGGCCCTGCGGGGCCGCTTTTTTTTCACCCACCGCCCTTGATAGCTCAGCCGGCGGCGAGCAGCGCCTTGAGGTCGGCGGCGAGCGCTTCCGCAGGCCCACCGTAACGCACGAACAAACGAACATTGCCCTTCGTGTCGAGCACGTAAGAACCGGCCGTGTGGTCCATCGTGTAGCTGCCTTCGACCTTGCCCGGCACCTTGGCGTAGAACACCTTGAACTCCTTGGCGGTGGCCTTGGTTTGCTCCAGCGTGCCGCGCAAAGCGACGAAGCTCGGATCGAAACTCGCCATGTAGGCCTGCAGCGCAGCCGGCGTGTCGCGTTCCGGATCGACCGTGACGAACACACCCTGCACCCGCTCGCCGTCCTTGCCCAGCGACTTCTTCACCTGGGCCAGTTCGGCCATCGTGGTCGGGCACACGTCGGGGCATTGGGTGTAGCCGAAGAACACGACCGTGACCTTGCCCTTGAAGTCGTCGAGCGTGCGCGGCTTGCCGTTCTGATCGGGCAAGGACAGCGTGCGCGCGTACTCGGCGCCGGTGATGTCGACGCCCTGAAACTGTTGTTTGGCGGACGGCGAGCCGAGCTGATCGCAGCCGAACAGCGCGGTCACCAGCGCGAGAGTCATCACACAACGAAGTGTCTTCACAGCAGCGGGCTCAGGTAGTGGTCGACCAGCAGTGCCGCGAAGAGCAGCGACAGGTAGACGATGGAATATCGGAAGGTCTTGCGCGCGAGCGCTTCGGAGTATTCGCGCCACAGCTTCCACGCATAGACGATGAAGCCGCCGCTCAGCAACACGGCCGACACCAGATAGATCAACCCGCTCATGCCCGAGATGAAGGGCAGCAGCGTGCCGGCGAACAGCACCAGCGTGTAGAGCAGCACGTGCAGGCGCGTGAACTCCGAGCCGTGCGTGATCGGCAGCATCGGCAGCCCCGACTTGCGGTAGTCCTCGGCGCGGTACAGGGCCAGCGCCCAGAAGTGCGGCGGCGTCCAGAGGAAGATGATCAGGCACATGATCAGCGCTTCAGGCCCGACATCGCCCCGAATCGCCGCCCAGCCGAGCACCGGCGGCATCGCGCCTGAAGCCCCGCCGATGACGATGTTCTGCGGTGTCATCGGTTTGAGGATGACGGTGTAGATCACCGCATAGCCGACGAAGGTGGCGAAGGTCAGCCACATGGTCAGCGGGTTCACGGCGAAGTACAGCAGCGCGCTGCCGGCCGCACAGAGAACGGCCGAGAACGTCAGCGTCTGCGTGTTGGTCAGCTGGCCACGCGCGGTGGGCCGCCACGCGGTGCGCGCCATGCGCGCATCGATGCGCTGCTCGACCAGGCAGTTGAACGCTGCGGCGGCCGCCGCCACGAGCCAGATGCCAGCGGTGGCAGCCAGCGCCACGCGCCAGTCGGGCAGGCCCGGCGTGGCGAGCAGCATGCCGATCACGGCGCAGAAGACGATCAGCTGCACCACGCGCGGTTTGGTCAGCGCGTAATACTGGCGTGCGCGCGACGGCAGCGAGACGCTCGCGGGCGCGGTTTGGGTGAGGGTGTCGGACATGGTGCGCAGTGAATCCGACATTTTACGTAGCCGGGCGCCACGGTCGGTCTGGCGCGTGCGAAGCGCGTGCGGGTTCGCCGGTCGGGCGCGCCTGCGTCAGCAACGCGGCCAGCAGCGTGACGAGCGCCGCCGCACCCGCCGTGTGGGCCATGGCGGCGACGATCGGCCAGCCCAGCACCACGTTGCTCAGACCGCTCGCGAGCTGCCACGAGGCAACCCCGGCAACGCCGAACGCCCAGCGCCGCAGAGTGACTTCCCCGGTCGCGAACAGGCGCCAGTCCAACAAGGCCAGCGCCCCCAGAACGACAAACGCGCCGAGCCGGTGCACGAAGTGAATCGCGGTCAGCGCCGCGAACGGCAGGTAACCGCCGTCCTTGCCGGCACCGAGCTCGCGTTGCAACGCGAAGCCGTGTTCGAAGTCCATCGCCGGCCACCACGCTCCTTGGCAGGTCGGAAAATCGCTGCAGGCCAGCACCGCATAGTTGGTGCTGACCCAGCCGCCGAGGGCGATCTGCACGACGCTGAGCGCAGCCACGCTCAGGGCACCGGCATACAAGCCCGGTGACATCTGCAAACGCATCGGTTCGTGCAGCCGCGTTTGAACCGCCAGCAGCGCCAGCAGCCCGAGCCCGCCGAGCAGATGCAGCGTGACGATCGCGGGGTAGAGCTTCATCGTGACCGTGAGCGCGCCGAACACACCCTGCAGGCAGACCGCCACCAGCGTCGCGGTGGCCCACCAGGGCGAGAGCGCGGTGCTGCGCTTGCGCGCTTCGAGCCAGCTCGCCACGGCCATCGCGGTGATGAGCACACCGACGCCGGTCGCCAGATAACGGTGGATCATTTCGACCCAGGCCTTGCCGTGGGTGACCGGACCGCTGGGCAGGACACTTTGCGCGCTTTGAATCTGCGCTTGCGCACCGAGCGGGCTCGCACTGCCATAACAGCCGGGCCAATCGGGGCAGCCCAGACCGGAATCGGTGAGCCGTGTGAATGCGCCGAACAGCACCAGGTCGAAGGTGAAAAACAGCGCGACGATGGTGAGCGCCTGCAGCCTTCGAGCGTTGCGTTCGGCCGGTTGCGCCGAGCGCGGGCGCAGCCACACCCACAGCAATGGCCCGAGCGCGAGCAGGGCACCGACCAGGGCCACCGTGCCGATGGGGCTCAGGTCATAGACGGCAGGCGTGCTCACTCAGCGACCCGCCTTGTCCCAGCCGGCAGAGGCGCGCAGCAGCTTTTCGATGTCGCGTTTGAGCTTGGCGGGTTCGGGGTCGGCCGGTACACGCATCATCCAATTGCCGAGCGGATCGATCACCGCCATGTGCTGCGCCAGCGTGCCGCCCTTGGCGGGCATGAGCCACTGCGCGAGGACGTCGGGCGCCACGCGAAGCACGGTCACCGGCTCGCCCGCGCTGACGGCTTGCAGCGTCTGCGGGCGCGGCTCGGCCGTGTCGGTGATGAGCCAGACCTTGTCGAGGCGGTCTTTCTCGCGCCCGAGCGTCTCGCGCAACTGGCGCTGGATCCAGAGCTGGTGTTCGCAGACCGCGTCGCAGGCACCCCCCGCCACGACGACGAGCAGCCATTGGCCCTTGAGCGACGCGGCCTGGACCGCACGGCCTTGCAGATCGACGAGCGGCAGGTTCTCGGGGATCGGCCTGAGGGGTTCGATCAACTCGCTGTAGTTGGTGCGGCCCTCGGGCCGGATCACGAAGTAGGTGAAGTACGACGCCACCACAGGAGTCGCGCAAACCAGCAGCACCAGCAGCATCTTCAGGCGGCCGTTCGACGTGCGCCGCGCCGCGCCGTCGAGTTCGGGCGACGGCATCGAATGCACCGTGAAGCTGAGCGGATTGTGCGGCTCAGTCATCGCGCTTGCGCCGCGGTCGGAGGAGTTGGAACCAGACATACAGACCTGCCATCAAGGCGCTCATCGCGAACCACTGGAACGCGTAACCGTAGTGTTTTTGAACATCGACCGCCGGGCGGGGCCATTGGCGCAGCAGGCCGTCGTTTGCCGTGCTTTCGGAGTCGTTCTGTTGCAGCGAAAGGGGCGCCAGCCGCAGGCCCGTCTCCGTTGCAAAACTTGCCATATCGAGATTTTGCCGGATCGCACCGGCAGCCGCCGCGTTGAACTCGTACAGCCGTGCCGGCGGCGGGGCGATGGTGCCCTGCACTTCCACACTCCCGGGCAGCGTGACGATCAGCGGCAGCAAGCTGCGGTCGTTCATGTCGCGCGGCACCCAGCCACGCTGCACCAGCACGGCCTCGGGCCGGCCGTCGAGCTGGAGTGGGGTAACGACATAAAAACCGACGCGCGCATTCATCTGCCGGTTTTCGAGGAAGACGGTTCGTGCCGTGAGCCACTGGCCGCGCAGTCGCACGAGGCGATAGTGCTGCAGCGCTGCGGTCTGGGCATCGACAGCGAGATCGGCGGCAGACAGCGCGGGCAACAGCGCGCGTGAATCGAGCGCCGACTGGATCGCCACCTTCTGTGCAGCACGCCTGAGTTGCCATGTGCCCAGGCTGGCGGTGATCAAAACGCCGGCCAGCGTGGCCAGCAGAACCCACACCGCGCGGCGCGGCGACTGAACGGTGCTCACCTGCATGGCAGCGTGCGCGGCTGATAATCGGGCCCCATGAAGTACCTGATCGCTTTCGCCTTCGCCGGCATCCTCGGCGCCCTCGCCATGGCCGGCGTTTTCATGCTGCGTGACGGCCGTGACGGCAAAGGCAAAACCGGCAACATGATGCGCGCACTCGCGCTGCGGGTCGGGCTGTCGGTGCTGTTGTTCGCATGCGTGCTGTTCAGCTGGTGGGCGGGCTGGATCCAACCCACGGGCATTCCGCTGGGCAAGTGATCGACCCAAAAATAAACGCCGCGTTCAGCGGCGTTTGTGATTCGAGCGCCGACGACAAGGGCCGGGCGCCGGGCCGCCCCAAGCCGGCCCGCGTCCCCTCGGGGGATCGACCGGCGTAATCGCCGGGCGAGGGGCTCACTACAACCAGTACACCACGATGTACAGGCCGAGCCAGACCACGTCGACGAAGTGCCAGTACCAGGCCGCGCCTTCGAAGCCGAAGTGGCGCTCCGACGTGAAGTGGCCCTTCATCAGGCGGATCGTGATGAACAGCAGCATCAACATGCCGACGAACACGTGAAAGCCGTGGAAGCCGGTGAGCATGAAGAACGTGGAGCCGTAGGCGCCCGACGAGAGCTTCAGGTTCAGCTCGGTGTAGGCGTGGTGGTATTCGTAGATCTGGAAGCCCAGGAAGGTCACGCCCAGCAGCACCGTCAGCCACATGAAGCCGATGGTGCGCGCGCGGTGGCCGGCCACCAGTGCGTGGTGGGCGATGGTGAGCGTGACACCCGAAGTCAGCAGCAGCAATGTGTTGATGGTCGGGATCGGCCACGGGCCCATGGTCGTGAACGGATCGACGATGCCGGCAGGCGAGCCGGTGGCACCGACCGCGCCGGTCGGCCACACGGCCTTGAAGTCGGGCCAAAGCACGGCGTTCTCCAAGCTGCCCAGGTTCGGCAGCGCGTGCAGGCGGGTCCAGTACAGAGCGCCGAAGAACGCGCCGAAGAACATCACTTCCGAGAAGATGAACCAGCTCATGCTCCAGCGGAACGACACGTCGATGCGGTCGCTGTAGAGGCCCCCCTCGCTCTCGCCGATGGCCTGACGGAACCACTGCTGCAGCACGAAGGCCCACAACACGAACCCGGCCAGCAACGAGTAGGCGCCCCAGCCGTGGCCGTTGATCCACTGGCCCGCGCCGAGGATCACGAAGAACAGGCCGATCGACGCCATCACCGGGTGGCGTGATGGCTCGGGAACGTAGTAATAGGCTTGATGCCCTTGAGATGCGGCTGCCGACATGTTTTCTCCTGGAATCCTGATTCTTTGAATGTTGAGTGGACCTACTTCGCGACACCGGTGGCCAGCACCCAGTTCACGAGCAGCAGCAGCAACGTGATGAAGATGGCCGCGCCGATCACACCGGCGATGACCACGTGCACCGGGTTCAGCTGGCTCACGTCTTTTTCGTAGTCGCTCGACTTGCGCACGCCGAAGAACGACCACGCCACCGCGCGCACCGTCTGCAGGAACGAGCCTTTGCGTTGCGCCGCTTGTTTCAGCTCACCGCCCGGCCGGCTCATGACTGAGCCTTCCCGCCAACGACAACAGCCGCCTTGGCAGCTGCTTCGGGGGCCGCCGGCACCTTGCCACCGACTTCGAAGAAGGTGTAGGACAAGGTGATCGTCTTCACGTCTTTCGACAGCTTCGGGTCGATCACGAACACGACCGGCCACTGTTTCGATTCACCCGGTTTGAGCGTGTACTCGTTGAAGCAGAAGCACTCGAGCTTGTTGAAGTAGGGCATCGCCTGCATCGGCGCGTAACTCGGAATCGCCTGCGCCGCCATCGTGCGGTTCTGAACGTTCTTGAACTCGTACATCACGGTCGTCAGCTCGCCGGGGTGAACGTCGACCGAACGTTGCGCCGGCTTGAAGTCCCAGGGGCCGTGCGCGTTCGCGTCGAACTCGATCGTGATCGTGCGGCTCAAGTCGACCTGCGTGTTCTTGTCGAAGGCGATGGCGTTCGCACTCGTGCCCAGTTCGGACAAGGACAGCACGTTGATGCCGAGCGCCTCGCAGATGCTGCGGTAGATCGGCACCAGCGCGTAGCCGAAGCAGAACATCAGTGCGGTGACCACCAGCAGCTTGCGCACCATGCGCCGGTTGTCGCCGCGCAAGGCGGCGGCGTCAGCGGCGGGGGTGTTCGAGGTTTCGGACATGGTGAGGCAGCGGCAGGCTTGGGTTCACATGCCGAGCACGGCGCTCTTGATCATGAAGCCGAGGAAGATCACGACCGCGATCGACGCCAGCGTGAGACCCATGCGCAGGTTGTTCTTCTTCTGTTCGGGTGTCATCGAATGCACCGGTTCAGGCAAGGATCTTGGTTGCAGACGCGTTCAGCTTGGGCGGGTTCTCGAAGGTGTGGAACGGCGCCGGCGACGGCACTTCCCACTCCAGCCCTTCGGCGCCTTCCCAGGGCTGCTGCGGTGCCGGCTGGCCCTTGCCACGCATCATCGGCACGACAACGAAAAGGAAGAAGTACACCTGCATCAGGCCGAACCAGAAGGCGCCGATCGACGCGACCATGTTGAAGTCGGCGAACTGCATCGGGTAGTCGGCATAACGGCGCGGCATGCCGGCCAGGCCGAGGAAGTGCATCGGGAAAAAGGTGACGTTGAACGAGATCAATGAACCCCAGAAGTGGATCTTGCCGCGGGTCTCGCTGTACATCACGCCGGTCCACTTCGGGCCCCAGTAGTACACGCCCGCGAACAACGCGTAGAGCGAGCCGGCCACCAGCACGTAGTGGAAGTGGGCCACGACGTAATACGTGTCCTGCAGCTGGATGTCGACCGGCGCCATCGCCAGGATCAGGCCGGTGAAGCCGCCCATCGTGAACACGAAGATGAAGCCGACCGCGAACAGCATCGGCGTCTCGAAGGTCATCGAGCCGCGCCACATTGTGGCGATCCAGTTGAAGATCTTCACGCCGGTGGGCACCGCGATCAGCATGGTCGCGTACATGAAGAAGAGCTGACCCGTGACCGGCATGCCGGTCGTGAACATGTGGTGCGCCCAGACGATGAACGACAGGATCGCGATCGACGCGGTGGCGTACACCATCGAGGTGTAGCCGAACAGCCGCTTGCGCGCGAAGGCCGGGATGATGGCGCTGATGATCCCGAACGCCGGCAGGATCATGATGTAGACCTCGGGGTGGCCG
>JANYFX010000518.1 GCA_025359585.1 Rhizobacter sp.
AGCGAAGAAGAGACCTGCCTGTACGCGTCGATCAAGGCCAAGCTGGCCGTCGACCCGACCTGGTACACGCGCAAGAGCGCAGAGATCATCGGCGTGACCGAAGAAACCACGACCGGCGTGCACCGCCTGAAAGAGATGAGCGCCAAGGGCACGCTGCTGTTCCGCGCGATCAACGTCAACGATTCGGTGACGAAGAGCAAGTTCGACAACCTGTACGGCTGCCGCGAGTCGCTGGTCGACTCGATCAAGCGCGCGACCGACGTGATGATCGCCGGCAAGGTGGCCGTGGTCGCAGGTTACGGTGACGTGGGCAAGGGCTCGGCGCAGGCGCTGCGCGCCTTGAGCGCGCAGGTCTGGGTGACCGAAGTCGACCCGATCAACGCGCTGCAGGCCGCGATGGAAGGCTTCAAGGTCGTGACGATGGAATACGCGGCTGACAAGGCCGACATCTTCGTCTCGGCCACCGGCAACAAGAGCGTGATCACGTATTCGCACATGGCCGCGATGAAAGACCAGGCGATCGTCTGCAACATCGGCCACTTCGACAACGAGATCGACATCGCCTCGCTCGAGAAGTGCCAATGGGACGAGATCAAGCCGCAGGTCGACCACGTGATCTTCCCCGACGGCAAGAAGATCATCCTGCTGGCCAAGGGCCGCCTCGTGAACCTGGGCTGCGCAACAGGCCACCCGAGCTTCGTGATGTCGAGTTCGTTCGCGAACCAGACGATCGCGCAGATCGAGCTGTTCACCAAGTCGGCCGACTACGAAGTCGGTCAGGTCTACGTGCTGCCCAAGCACCTCGACGAGAAGGTGGCGCGCCTGCATCTGAAGAAGGTCGGCGCGATGCTGACCGAGCTCAGCGACGAGCAAGCGGCGTACATCGGCGTGAGCAAAGCCGGTCCCTACAAGCCCGATTCGTACCGCTACTGATCAGCGGATGCGCGCTGACCAACTGCTGCTGCAGCGTGGCCTGGCACCGACCCGATCGGCCGCGCAGCGGCTGATCGACGCCGGTGGCGTTCGCTGGCACGGCCCGAAAGGCTGGGCCGTGCCACGCAAGGCCGGTGAAGACCTGCCCGAAGACTGCCGCATCGAAGTGACCGACGACGCGGAGCTGCGTTTCGTGTCGCGCGGTGGGCTGAAGCTGGACGCGGCGCTGCTGCATTGCGGCCTCGAAGTGGCGGGCCTCGTCTGCCTCGATGTCGGCCAAAGCACCGGCGGTTTCACCGATGTGCTGCTGCAACGCGGCGCGGAGCGCGTGGTCGGCATCGACGTGGGCCGCGCGCAACTCAGCCCGGCACTCGCGGCCGACGCGCGCGTGCAGCTTTTCGAAGGGCTGAACGCGCGCGACGTGAGCGGCTCGGCGTTCGAGCTCGAGACCGAAGAACACTCGTTCGACGTCGTCGTCGCCGACGTGTCCTTCATTTCATTGACCCACGTGCTGCCGACGATCGCGCGTTACCTCGCGCCCGCCGGCCGCGCGCTGCTGCTCGTGAAGCCGCAGTTCGAACTGCAGCCGGTCGACATCGGCAAGGGTGGCCTCGTGAAGGACGAAGCGGCCTACCCGCGTGTCGAACAGCGCATTCGCGAGACCTGCGCCGCGCTCGGCCTCGCGGTGCGCGACTACTTCGCGAGCAGCATCGACGGTGGCGACGGCAACCGGGAATTTTTCGTCCTGGCCGAGCCGGACGCGAGTCCACAGAAAGACAAGGCATGAGCGCCAACCCCGACTTTCCGATCAGCTTCGAGTTCTTCCCGCCCAACACCCCGGTCGGCGACCAGAAGCTCGTCGACGTGGTGCAGCAGCTCGGGGCGGTGAAGCCCGAGTTCTTCAGCGTGACCTATGGCGCGGGTGGCTCCACGCGCGAAAAGACGCTGAACACGGTGCACGCGATTGCTGCGGCCGGTTTCGAAGCGGCACCGCATCTGTCGTGCGTGGGCTCGACGCGCGAGGGAATCAAGGAGATCCTGGCCGAGTACCGCTCGCGCAACATCCACCGCCTCGTCGCCTTGCGCGGAGACATGCCCAGCGGCACGGCATCGAGCGGCGAGTTCCACTACGCCGCCGAGCTGGTGAAGTTCATCCGCGAAACGCAGGGCAGCGATTGGCACATCGAAGTCGCGGCCTACCCCGAATACCACCCCGAACAGCGCTACGCGGCGCGCGACCTCGCGCACTACGCCGAAAAGGTCAAGGCGGGCGCCGACTCGGCGATCACGCAGTTCTTCTTCAACCCCGACGCGTACTTCCACTTCGTCGAAGCCACAACGAAACTCGGCGCCCACGCGCCGGTCGTGCCCGGCATCATGCCGTTCCACAATTTCGCGAAGATCGCGCAGTTCGCGGCGCGCGACGGCATCGAGATCCCGCGCTGGGTCGCGCTGAAGATGGAAGGGTTCATGGACGACGCGGCGTCGATCCGCGCCTTCGGCATCGACGTGGTGACCGAGTTGTGCGAGCGGCTCATCAAAGGCGGGGCGCCCGGCATCCACTTCTACACGATGAACCAGTCGGCCGTGACGCTGGAAATCTGCAAGCGGCTCGGCCGCTGAGTCAGGCGCCGCCGGGCCGCCCCAAGGCGCCTGAGCGCCCTCTCGGAGGGCAGGAGCGAAGCGACGCGGGAGCCGACATCATCTTCAGGTCTCTTCGCGGCGCCACATCACGCCGTCTTCGGTCAGCATCGCGTCGAGCGGCCAGTCGAGCGGCCCGGAGCGCAGGAACGGCAGGAAGCCATGTGTGTAACTCACGCCCACCGTCACCGGCCGGGGTGAGATCGACGCCAGCGTGCGATCGAAAAACCCGCCGCCGTAACCCAGCCGCACACCGCCCGGCCCGAAGCCGAGACACGGCACCACGAGCAGAGCGGGCGCGAACTCTTCGGTGTCTTTGGGTTTGGGAATGTCGTAGGCGTCGAGCTCCATCGGGCAGCCCGGGTACCAGACGTGAAAACGCAGCTGGCCCGATTCGCGGTCGGCCACCGGCAACCCGATGTGCCGCACCACGCCCTCGGGCGCGCCTTCCGACCAGCGGTAGAGCGCGGGCAACGGATCGAACTCACCCTTGATCGGCCAATAAGCGCCGATCGATGTTTCGCGGCGGCTGACGAGCCACATGCGCAGCACGCTCTGCAGTGCCACGGCGCGCTCCAGGCGGTCCGGCAAGGCAAGCCGGGCAGCGACCAGCTTGGCGCGCAAGGCGGCGCGGTCGGGCTCGGGAACGTTTTGCTGCATGCGGACTCCGGGTTGGCTTGCGCGTCTGCCGCATTGTGCAAGACTGCCGCATGGCCGCTGCCCCGAACGAATTCGTCGCCCACTGCATGGAACTGCTCGGGTCGGTGGGCGCACCGCGCTCGCGCCGCATGTTCGGCGGCCACGGCTTCTATGTCGACGACCTGTTCATCGCCCTGATCGCTTTCGACCGCCTGTACCTGAAGGTCGACGCGTCCACACGCGCCGGCTTCGAGGCGGCCGGCTGCCAGCCCTTCGTCTACGACGGGGCCGGCAAGTCGGTGACGATGGGTTACTTCACCGCACCCGAAGAAGCCATGGAGTCACCGCCGCTGATGCAACCCTGGGCCCGGCTGGCGCTGGCCGCGGCACTGCGCGCCAGGGCGTTGAAGCCACCGGCGAGGCCGCCCAAGCCCCAAGCCAAAGCGCGCAAGGGCTCGGCCAGGACGGCGCCGAAGAAGCCCTGACGGCGCGGCTTCCATTGCACGCTGACGGCATGGCCGGCATCCCAGGGCTCGATCACGGCGTTTTCGCCGACGGCCAAGCGCAGCCGTTCGCCGGCTTCGACACGGTGGTCGCCGAGGTCGCTGTCGCGCGTCAGCCAGACACGTCCTTCGAGCACGGTCAGCTCGCCGCCGAGGCGGCCGAGGTGAATGGCCCGGCCGCTGGACAAGGCCAGCGTGGTGTTGGCGGCAGTGCGGCGGGTGTTCAGTTCGGAGTGCGTATTCATCATCAATCTCCTGCGTTTGGTGTAGCAATCATCGGTGTTTCCACAGTGATAATCCAATGAAACCCAGGTCGCCCATTGATGCGAATTTGATATGAGTACCCGTTCCAGCCGCCCGCTCTCGCTGAACAACCTGCGCGCGTTCGAGGCGGTGGCACGGCGCCTGAGCTTCAGCGAGGCGGCCGACGAGCTCTTCGTCACGCAATCGGCCATCAGCCGCCAGATCAAGGGGCTGGAAGACGAGATCGGCGCGGCCCTGTTCGTGCGCGGCACCCGCCATGTCGAGATGACGCAGAGCGGCCAGATGCTGCTGCGCTCGGTCGAATCCGGCCTGCAGAAGATCGACGCCAGCGTGCGCCAGATCCGCCAGGTGCGCAGCCGCAAGCGGGTCAGCGTCACGACCTTCGCGTCGTTCGGATCGCTCTGGCTGCTGCCGCGCATCGAGGCCTTTCAGCGCCTGCACCCCGACATCGACATCCGCGTGTCGGCCGCCGACATGATCGCCGACCTCGACGACCCCGAGCTCGACCTCGCGCTGCGTTATTGCAGCCCGGCGCAGGCACCGGCCGGCGCGATACGCTTGTTCGGCGAGGTGCTCACGCCGGTCGTGAGCCGCTCGCTGTCCGAGCAGATCCGGCGCGGCGAAGCGCCGCCGCTGTCGAGTCCGGCCGACCTGGTGCAGCACACGCTGGCCGAAGAAGACGACACCAAGTCGAGCACCGAGTACCTGAGCTGGCGGCGCTGGCTGACGCTCAATGGCCAGCCTGCGCTGCAACCCAAACGCTGGCTCTACCTGAACTTCACCTACCAGCAGGTGCAGGCGGCACTCGCCGGCCACGGCGTGGCATTGGCCCGCGTGGCACTGGTGTTCGAAGCGCTGCAACGCGGCGAGCTGGTCGAGCCTTTCGGGCCGGCCGGGCGCATCGACAGCCCCTACATGTACTGGCTCGTCGCCGCACCCGCGAGCCGCGCGCGGCCCGAGGTGAAACAGTTCTGCGACTGGGTGCTCGACCACGCCGCGCTGACGCGCGAGGCGATCGGCGACACCGGCACGGCCTGAGAGCCTGAGAGCCGCGTTACACGACGCCGTGTTCGGTCACGATCAAGGTCAGGGCCTGATCGAAAGTCTGCGGCTCGAAGGCGCCCGCATCCAGCTCGCCGACCGACCACGCCACGCCGATCGCCGTCACGTCGGGGTGTTTTGCGAGCCAGCGGTCGAAGTAACCGCCGCCGTAACCCAGCCTGAAGCCTTCGCGCGTGAACCCGAGGCAGGGCACAAGCACCACGTCGGGCACGGCTGGCGCGCCGTCACTGCTGAAAATGCCGCACTCGTCCCGCAGCGTGGGTGCCACGCCGTTCCAGTGCCGGTAGTGCATCTCGACCGGCTGCTTGCGCGCGAAGGGCAAGGCCAGCGGCAATGTTGCCAGCAGGGTGTCGGCGGCGAGCATCGCGGGTGCGTTAAATTCGGACCGGATCGGCCAGTACACGCCCAGCAGCTCGGGCTCGAGGTCGATCAGGACGGAACTCAGGGCGCTTGCCAAGGCTCCATCGGCTGCGGCCCCGTGCGGGCCGCCAACAAATTCGTCGCGTTGCGCCAGCAAGGTCTGGCGCAACGCCTTGCGGGCTTCGACGGCCGCTGCTATCGATGCTGAAGATGACATTGCTTCCCTCTCCCGACTCAGTATATGGCCGCCCCCGGCAGGCCTTGGTGGCCTTGCTGATCGGCGCGAGCTTGCTCGGCATTGCACCGGCCGCCTGCGCACAGACCAATGACGCCAACATCACCGACGCCCGCGAAGCCTTCCGCAAGAAGGACCGGGCCCGCCTCACCACCACACGCGCCGTCGCGCTGGCCGCCAAACACCCGCTGGCGATGTGGCCCGACTACTGGGAACTGAGCAACCGCATCGGCGAAGTGCAGCAGGCCGAGGTCACAGAGTTCGAAACACGCTGGGCCGGCACCTATGTCGAAGACCGCTTTCGCAACGACTGGCTGCTCGAGCTGGGCAAGCGCCGCGACTGGGTCAACTTCG
>JANYFX010000522.1 GCA_025359585.1 Rhizobacter sp.
CATGGAGCTGGCGGTCGAAGAGATCAATGCGGCCGGCGGCGTGAACGGCAAGAAGTTCGAGCTGATCACGCGCGACGACAACGCCAGCCCCGGCGACGCGGTGCGCGCTGCCGAAGAGCTGGTCTCGCGCGAGAAGATCGACGTGCTGGCCGGTGCCTTTTTGTCGAACACCGGTCTGGCACTGACCGACTTCGCGAAGCAGAAGAAATTCTTCTACCTTGCCGGCGAGCCGCTCACCGACAAGATCATCTGGGGCAGCGGCAACAAGTACACCTTCCGCCTGCGCCCCGGCACCTACATGCAGGCCGCGATGCTGGTGCCTGAAGCGGCCAAGCTGAAGAAGAAGCGCTGGGCGATCGTCTACCCCAACTACGAATACGGCCAGTCGGCCGTGGCCGCGTTCAAGGAGTTGCTGAAGGCGGCGCAGCCCGATGTGGAGTTCGTCGTCGAGCAGGCCCCGCCGCTCGGCAAGCTCGACGCCGGCAGCGTGGTGCAGGCGCTGAGTGATGCCAAGCCCGACGCGATCTTCAACGTGCTGTTCGGTGCCGACCTGTCGAAGTTCGTGCGCGAAGGCAACACGCGCGGGTTGTTCCAGGGGCGTGAGGTGGTGAGCGTATTGACCGGCGAGCCGGAATACCTCGACCCGCTGAAAGACGAATCGCCGAACGGCTGGATCGTCACCGGCTACCCGTGGTACGGCATCCAGACGCCCGAGCACAAGGCCTTCTTCCTCGCGTACCACGGCAAGTACAAGGACTACCCGCGCCTCGGCTCGGTGGTCGGCTACACGATGATCAAGTCGATCGCGGCCGGCATCAAGAAAGCCAAGAGCACCGAGACCGAAAAACTCGTCGCCGCGTTCTCGGGCCTGCAGCTCGAGTCGCCCTTCGGCAAGATCACCTACCGCGCCGAAGACCACCAGTCGACGATGGGCGCCTACGTGGGCAAGACCAAGAACGAAGGTGGCAAGGGCGTGATGGTCGACTACGTGTACCTCGACGGAGCGAAGTTCCTGCCGAGCAACGAAGCGGTGAAGAAACTGCGCGCACCCGACTGATGCCGTTTCGCTGACAGCCCATGGATTTCTCCGGCCTCGTCGTCCAGCTCCTCAACGGTCTGGCCGGTGCTTCATCCCTGTTCCTCGTCGGTGCCGGGTTGTCGCTGATCTTCGGCGTGACCCGCATCGTCAACTTCGCGCACGGCTCGTTCTACATGCTGGGCATCTACATCGCCTACGCGCTGGTGGACAGGCTCGGCGCCGGCATGTGGTTCTGGCCGTCGCTGCTGATTGCGGCGGTCGCAGTCGGCGTGATCGGCGGGTTGGTCGAGATGCTGCTGTTGCGGCGCGTGTACCGCGCGCCGGAGCTGTTCCAGTTGCTCGCCACCTTCGCATTGATGCTCGTCATCAAGGACGCTGCGCTGTGGTTGTGGGGGCCTGAAGACCTGCTCGGGCCGCGCGCGCCGGGGCTCGCCGGTGCGGTGTCCATCCTGGGCCGTCGGTTCCCCACCTACGACTTGTTCCTGATCGTCGTCGGCCCCGTCGTGCTCGGCCTGCTGTGGCTGCTGCTCACGCGCACGCGCTGGGGCACGCTGGTGCGCGCCGCCACACAAGACCGCGAGATGGTCGGCGCACTCGGCGTCAATCAGGCGTGGCTGTTCACGGCCGTGTTCGCGCTCGGCACCATGCTCGCGGGGCTCGGTGGCGCTTTGCAACTGCCGCGCGAGCCGGCGAACCTCGGGCTCGACTTGCTGACCATCGGTGATGCCTTCGTCGTCGTCGTCGTCGGTGGCATGGGCTCGATCCCGGGTGCGTATGTGGCCGCGCTGCTGATCGCCGAGATCAAGGCGATCTGCATCGGCATCGGCACGGTCGATGTCGGCGGCTTCAGCTTCTCGTTCTCGAAGCTCACGCTGGTTGTCGAATTCCTCGTGATGGCCATCGTGTTGGTCGTCAGACCTTGGGGCCTGCTCGGCAAGCCGCAGGCCGTGAGCCGCAACTCCGCGCCTGCCGAAGCGCCGCTGCGCAAGGCCGACAAGGCGCTGACGATCGCGGGCGCCGTGCTCTTGATGGCATTGCTCGCGTGGCCAGTGGCCACCGCGGGTTCGCCATATCTGACCGTGCTCGCGATCGATTTGCTCACCGCCGCGCTCTTCGCCGCGAGCCTGCACTTCATCATGGGCCCGGCCGGCATGCATTCTTTCGGCCACGCTGCGTACTTCGGGCTCGGTGCTTACGGCGCCGCGCTGCTGGTGCGCTCGGTGGGCTTGCCGATGGAACTCGCGCTCGTGTTGTCGCCGGTGGTCGCGGCCGCCGGCGCCCTCGTGTTCGGCTGGTTCTGCGTGCGGCTCTCCGGCGTGTACCTCGCGATGCTGACGCTCGCGTTCTCGCAGATCGTCTGGTCGGTCGTGTTCCAGTGGGACGACTTCACCGGCGGCAGCAACGGCCTCACCGGCGTGTGGCCGGCCGAGTGGCTGGCCGACAAGCAGACCTACTACTACCTCACGCTCGCGCTCGTCGTCGCCGGTGTGCTGCTGATCCGCCGCGCGCTGTTCGCGCCCTTCGGTTACGCGATGCGGGCGGGGCGTGATTCGCCCTTGCGGGCCGATGCGATCGGCATCGACGTGAAGCGCATCCAGTGGGCCGCGTTCGTGATCGCGGCCGTGTTCGCGGGGCTGGCCGGGGCGCTTTACGCGTTCTCGAAGGGCAGCATCTCGCCGGACGCGGTCTACGTCGGCCGCTCGGTCGACGGCCTCGTGATGGTGCTGCTCGGTGGCTTGCAAACGCTCGCCGGGCCGATCGTCGGTGCCGTCACGTTCACGTGGCTGCAGGACGCGGTCGCGCGCAACACCGACTACTGGAAGGCGCTGCTGGGCGGCATCATCCTGCTGATCGTGCTGGTGTTCCCGCAGGGCATCGCCGGGTTCGTCGGCCAACTGTTCGACCGCCGCAAAGGGGCGAAAGCATGAGCCTGCTCAAGGTCACCGACCTCGGCAAATCCTTCGGTGGCAACCGCGCCGTCGACGGTGTCAGCTTCCAAGTGGCCGCCGGCGAACTGCTCGCGCTGATCGGCCCGAACGGTGCCGGCAAGACGACCACCTTCAACATGGTCAACGGCCAGCTGCGCGCCGACACCGGCTCGGTCGTGCTCGACGGCGTCGAGCTGATCGGCCGCAAGCCGCGCGACATCTGGCGCCAGGGCGTGGGCCGCACCTTCCAGATCGCCGAAACCTTCGCGTCGCTGACCGTCGTCGAAAACGTGCAGATGGCCTTGATCTCGGCCGACGCGAAGCTCTATCAACTGTGGCAGCGCGCCACCGACTACAAGCGAGACGAGGCGCTCGCGCTGCTCGACCAGGTCGGCATGAAGGCGCAGGCCGAGCGGCCGTGCAGCGTGCTCGCCTACGGTGACGTGAAGCGCGTGGAACTGGCGATCGCGATGGCCAATGCCCCGAAGCTGCTGCTGATGGACGAACCCACCGCCGGCATGGCGCCGAAAGAGCGCAACGAGCTGATGGCGCTGACCAAACGGCTCGTCGTCGAGCGCGGCATGGCGGTGCTGTTCACCGAGCACAGCATGGACGTGGTGTTCGCGTACGCTGACCGGCTGATCGTGCTCGCGCGCGGGCGGCTGATCGCCGAGGGCAAACCAGCGGAAATTCGTGACCACCCGAAAGTGCAAGAGGTGTATTTCGGCAGCGGCAAGACCTTCGAGAAGAAGGCGGTGCCGGCATGAACGACACCACCCTGCTCGAAGCGAAAGGCCTGAACGCCTGGTACGGCGCCGCGCAGATCCTGTTCGACGTGGACCTGCAGGTGAACCGCGGCGAGGTCGTCGCGCTGATGGGCCGCAACGGGGCAGGCAAGTCCACCACGCTGAAAGCGCTGATGGGCCTGCTCGCGAAGCGCAAGGGCACGATCGGCTTCCTCGGCAAGGACGTGTCGAAAGCGGAGCCGCACGACGTGGCCCGCCTCGGCCTGGGCTACGTGCCCGAAGACCGGCGCGTGTTCGCCGACCTGACCGTGATGGAAAACCTCGAAGTCGGCAAACAACCCGCGCGCGACTGGCCCGACGGCAGCGCCGCGCCGCTGTGGACACCCGAGCGTTTGTTCAAGCTCTTCCCCAACCTCGGCGAAATGCCCGACCGACCCGGTGGCCGCATGAGCGGCGGCGAGCAGCAGATGCTCACGGTCGCGCGCACGCTGATGGGCAACCCCTTCGTCGTGCTGCTTGACGAGCCGAGCGAAGGCGTGGCGCCGGTCATCGTCGAGCAGATGGCGCAGATGATTCTCGAGCTCAAGGCGCAGGGTGTGAGCATCCTGCTGTCGGAGCAGAACATGCATTTCGCGGAGCTGGTGTCGGACCGGGCCTATGTGCTCGAAAAGGGCCAGATCCGCTACCAGGCTTCGATGGCCGAGCTGTCGGTCAATGAAGAAGTGCGGCGCGCTTACCTGAGCGTCTAGCGCGACCGCCACGAGTTTCCAAACCAACCTATCCCGGAGGTCGTCTCATGCACACACCCGCACGCAGAACACTGTTGAAGGCGCTTTCGGGCGCAGGCCTCGTGGCCGCCACCGGCTCGGCATTCAATGCCTTCGCCGCCGCCAAGATCACGCCCGACGCGAAGAGCGCCCTGATCGTCGTCGACGTGCAGAACTGCTTCGTCACCGGCGGCACGCTGCCGGTGAAAGACGGCGAAGCGGTCGTGCCGGTCATCAACAAACTCGCGGCCGGCTTCCAGAACATCGTCGTCACGCAAGACTGGCACACCGCCGGCCACGCCTCGTTCGCCACCAGCTACCCGGGCAAAAAACCCTTCGAGACGACGAAGCTTTCCTACGGCACGCAGGTGCTGTGGCCCGACCACTGCGTGCAGGGGACCGACGACGCGGCGTTGCACAAGGACCTGAAGCTGCCGACCGCGCAGATCATCATCCGCAAGGGCTTCCACAAGGAGATGGACAGCTACTCCGCCTTCGACGAAGCCGACCACAAGACGGCGACCGGCCTTGCCGGTTACCTGAAGGCGCGTGGCATCAAGACGCTCTACATCACCGGCCTGGCCACCGACTTCTGCGTGGCCTGGACGGCGATGGACGCGCGCAAGGCGGGTTTCACCGTCTACGTGATCGAAGACGCCACCCGCGGCATCGACCTGAACGGTTCGCTTGCCGCGGCATGGAAGGCGATGACGGCCA
>JANYFX010000545.1 GCA_025359585.1 Rhizobacter sp.
GTACATGCGGTCGCGCGTCACGGTAGGCGCCTTCTGGTATTCGGTGAGCACGCTGTTGAACCGCTGCGCATCACCCTCGGCCTGCGCCACCACACGTGACTTGTAGCCTTCGGCTTCTTCGCGCAGACGCGCCGAGGTGCCCTGCGCCTTCGGGATCACGTCGCTCGCGTAGGCCAGGCCTTCCTTCTTCAGGCGATCGCCGTCTTGCCCGGCTTTCAGCGTGTCTTCGAAAGCCGCCTGAACTTGCTCGGGCGGCTGCACGCTCTGCACGTTGATGTTGACGATGACGATGCCGGCCTTCAGCCGGTCGAGCTGGCCTTGCACCGACTTGGCCAGGTCGGCGGCGATCGCATCACGCTGCTCGTAGAGCACCGAGTCGATCTTGCTCTTGCCGACGATCTCGCGCACCGCCGATTCGGCCGCCAGCGTCACCGCTTCTTCGGGGTCGCGGTTCTCGAACAGGAAAGCACGCGCGTCTTTCAAGCGGTACTGCACGGTGAAGCGAATGTCAACGATGTTCTCGTCCTGAGTCAGCATCGACGAATCGCGCAGGCCGGTGGCGGCGATCACCGCGTTGCGGCCCACTTCCTTCGAGCGCAGCTGCGTGACGTTGACCGTCTCGTGCGCCTGGAACGGATAAGGCATGCGCCACTGGAAACCGGCGTCGGCCGTGTGGCTGTACTTGCCGAACGAGGTGACGACCGCCTGCTGCCCTTCCTGCACGATGAAGAAGCCGCTGCCGAGCCAGATCAGCGCGACGACACCGGCGACCAGGCCGGCGCCGATGCCGGCGCTCTTCATGTCAGGCTGAAAGTTCGGCCCACCACCGCCACCGTTGTTGTCGCCCGAACCGTTGCCTTTCGGCGCACCGCCCTTGCCACCGAACAGGCCACTGAGCTTGCGGTTGAAGTCGCGCCAGAGTTCGTCGAGATCCGGCGGGCCGTCGTTCTTGCCGCTGCTCAGGATCAGGCCGGATGCCAGCGCGCGCGCGGCGCGGGCCAGCGCGGTCAGGCGCGACACGCTGCCCTCGGGTGCAATGGTGGTGTGGCTCATGGTCATGCGTGTGAAAGGTGGATATCGGTTTGCGCTGTCTCGTCCTGCAGATCGTCTGCCACATCGTCGTCGGCGAACTCCTCCGCCAACGAACTGTCATTTTGGGCCGCATCCGTCGCGTTCAAGCGGTGTGTCGGCATTGCTGCCACGGCCTCGGCCAGGATCGCCCGCAGCTCCGGCATGCCCTCGCCGGTTTGAGCGCTGATGAACACGCGCGGCACCCGCACACCGGCCGCCACTTCGATCGTGTCGCGCAGCGCGCGCGGGCGCTGGGTTTCTTCGAGCTGGTCGAGTTTGTTGAACACCAGCACCTGCGGGATGTCGCTGGCGCCGATCTCGGCCAGCACCCGCTGCACTTCGTTCATCTGATCGGCGAGCACCGGGCTGGCCGCATCGACCACGTGCAACAGCAGGTCGGCATCATTCGCCTCCTGCAGCGTGGCTTCGAAGGCCTCGATCAGCTTGTGCGGCAGGTCGCGGATGAAGCCGACCGTGTCGCTGAGCGACACCGAACGTGCCGACGCGCCGGCCTCGGCGAGGTAGAGCTGGCGTGTGGTGGTGTCGAGCGTCGCGAAGAGCTGGTCGGCAGCGTAGGCGCGGGCATTCACGAGCACGTTGAACAGCGTCGACTTGCCAGCGTTGGTATAGCCCACCAGCGAAACGCGGAAGGTCTGGTTGCGCTCGCGCGAACGCCGCTGCGTGCTGCGCTGTTTTTTCACGCGGTCGAGCTGTTTCTTCACGCCCTTGATGCGTTCGCCGATCATGCGGCGGTCGAGTTCGATCTGCGCTTCACCCGGGCCGCCGCGCATGCCGATGCCGCCACTCTGGCGTTCCAGGTGGCTCCAGCGCCGCACCAGCCGTGTCGAGAGGTATTGCAGCCGGGCCAGCTCGACCTGCAGCTTGCCTTCGTGGCTTTGTGCGCGCTTGCCGAAGATCTCCAAGATCAGCATCGTGCGGTCGGCCACCGCCACGCCCAGGTGCAGTTCGAGGTTGCGTTGCTGGGCCGGCGACAAGGCCTGGTCGAAGAGCACCGCCTCGGCCTGGTGGGCCTGCACAAGGGCCTTGATCTCGTCGGCCTTGCCCGAGCCCACGAACAGTGCAGCATCGGGTGCCTTGCGCTTGGCCACGACACGCGCCACCGCCACGTCACCGGCCGACTCGGCCAGCAAGGCCAGTTCGTCGAGCGACGCGTCGAAAGCTTTGCCACGACCGAAATCGACGCCGACGAGGATCGCCCGGGCCGGGCCGGTCGGGCCGGTTGAATCCGCGGAACTCAAGGTGGGCTGGGACTGGGCCAACGCCGAAGGCTGCTTCAAACCTGGTCGGTGGGTTCGGCAGCGCTGAAATTCACCGCGCGACCGGGCACGACCGTGGAAATGGCGTGCTTGTAGACCATCTGCGTCACCGTATTGCGAAGCAGCACCACATACTGGTCGAAAGACTCGATGTGGCCTTGCAATTTGATCCCGTTGACGAGGTA
>JANYFX010000561.1 GCA_025359585.1 Rhizobacter sp.
CTTGCGCGCCGTCTCGTCGAGGATGCTGCAGGGCACGTTGGCGCCGATGTTGAAGACAAACACCTCGATCGGCCCGACCTCGGCTTCGATGCGCTCGATGAGCGCCACCACGTCGTCTTCCTTGCGCGCGTCGCTGGCGAAACCGTGCGCCGAGAGGCCCTCGGCGCGCAGGCTCTGCACCAGCGGTTCGAGCTTGTCGGCGCTGCGGCGGGTCATGCACGCTGCGAGGCCGCCGCGCGCAAAACGCCGCGCGATCGCACCGCCGGTCGCATCGCCGGCGCCGACGATCAGCGCGACGCCGGGTCTTGAATCAGGGTTCGCCATGGTGGCCTCTGCAGTGCGGTTGAACACGCCGTATGCTGCACCATTCACACCTTGTTCGCCTCGGGCCAGACACCATGACCAAAACCGTTGAGTTCCTTTTCGATGTCGGCAGCCCGACCGCCTACCTGGCGTGGACCCAGCTCCCGAAGATCTGCGCCGAGACCGGCGCCACGCTGGTCAACCAACCGATGCTGCTCGGCGGCGTGTTCCAGGCCACCGGCAACGTTTCGCCGGCCGCTGTGCCGCTCAAAGGCAGCTACATGACGGCCGACCTCACGCGCTTCGCCAAGCGTTACGGCGTGCCGTTCAACCACAACCCGTATTTCCCGATCAACACGCTGGTGCTGATGCGCGGCGCCACCGGCGTGCAACTGCGAATGCCCGAGCGCTTCGACGCTTACCTGAAGGCCGTGTTCACCGCGCTCTGGGTCGAGCAGAAGAACCTGAACGACCCGGCCGTGCTGATGGCCACGCTCGCCGCCGCCGGCTTCGATCCCGCCGCGATGCAGGCGCTGGTGGCCGAGCCGGCGGTCAAAGACACGCTGCGCGCCAACACCGAAGCGGCCGTGACCCGCGGCGTATTCGGCGCACCGACGATGTTCGTGGGCGACACGATGTATTTCGGTCAGGACCGGCTCGACTTCGTGCGTGAAGCCCTGCTTTGACTTCCCCCGTCGACAGCCCCGCCGCCGCGCCCGAAGCCATTCCCGCCGGCGCGATTTTTTGCCTTTCGCTCGCGGCCTTCGGCAGCGGCGTGTCGCTGCGCGTCAACGACGCCCTGCTGCCACGCCTGGCCGAGCAGTTCGCGGTGCCGCTCAGTACTGCCGCTCAGGTGATCAGTTATTTCGCGATCGCCTACGGCCTGTCGCAGCTCTTGTTCGGCCCGCTCGGCGACCGCTTCGGCAAGTACCGCGTGATCGCCTGGGCCTGCGCAGCCTGCGCGCTGACGGCCACGCTGTGCGGCATCGCCCCCGACTTCGGGCTGCTGCGTGCCGCGCGCGCGCTGGCCGGCGCCACCGCCGCCGCGATCATCCCGCTGGCGATGGCCTGGATCGGCGACGTGGTGCCCTACGAAAAGCGCCAACCCGTGCTCGCACGTTTCCTGATCGGCCAGATTCTCGGCCTCTCGGCCGGCGTGTGGCTCGGTGGTTTTGCGGCCGACCATCTCAACTGGCGCCTGCCCTTCTTTGCCATCGGCGCGCTGTTCGCGGTGGTCAGCGTCGTGCTGTTCGTGCTGAACCGAAAGCTGCCGGCGCACGCCCGCAAGATGCAGCCCGCCAGCGGCTCGGCGCTGCGCCGCATCGCCGACGACTTCGGCCACGTGCTGGCGCGGCCGTGGGCGCGCAAGGTGCTGGTCACGGTGTTTCTCGAAGGAGTGTTCCTGTACGGCCCGTTCGCGTTCATCGCTTCTCATCTGCACCACGGCTTCGGCGTGTCGCTCTCGCTCGCCGGCTCGCTGGTGATGTTGTTCGGCTTCGGCGGTGTGCTCTACGCCGTGTCGTCGGCGCAGTTCGTGAAGCGGCTCGGCGAAGTGGGCCTGGTGCGCGGCGGCGGCGTGATTCTCGCGGCCGCGATGTTCGGCGTGGCGCTGGCGCCGGCGTGGGGGTGGGCGATCCCGTCGTGCCTGTTCGCGGGCCTGGGTTTCTACATGCTGCACAACACCTTGCAGATCAACGCGACGCAGATGGCGCCCGAGCGCCGCGGCGCGGCGGTGTCGGCCTTCGCATCGTGTTTCTTTCTGGGGCAGTCGGCCGGTGTGGTGCTGGCCGGTGCGCTGGCCGATCACATCGGCACCGGCGCGATGATCGCGGTGGGCGCGCTCGGCGTGCTGGCGGTGGCGCTGAACTTCGGCCGGCTGCGCTCGAACTCGACGCTGGCGCAGCACCGCTGAAGCCCACGCGCTCGGCGCCTCAGTTCACCAGGTATTCCCGCAGCAACGCGCGGGCGCGGTGCAGCCGGCCCTTCACGCTTTCACGGCTGAGCGCCAGCGCGGCGGCGATCTCGTCGATCGTCATCTCTTCGATGTCGCGCAGCAGCACGATCTCGCGGTAGTGCGCCGGCAGCGACTGGATCGCGCGCGACACGTCGATGCGCAACTCGTGCTGCGGCATCTGCGCGAAGCGGGCTTCGTGGCGCGGGTCGTCCAGCGCGTCGTCGAGCGCCACGTGCCGGCCGCCCAGGCGCGCCGAGAGGCGCAAACATTCGCGCCGCACGATCGCGAACAGCCAGCCCGACAGCGAACCCAGCGCGCGCAGGCTGCCGATGCGGCGGTACAGCAGCCACAGCGTTTCCTGCACCACGTCGTCGACATCGGCCGACGCGCCACAACTGCGCCGTGCGTAGCGCCGGATGTCGGGCTGCGCCGCGCTCAGCAGCGACAGGATGGCCTGCTTGTCGCCACCGTGCGCGGCGGCCAGCAGCGCCTGGTCGTAGCGGGGCGGGTTCATCGCCATGCCGACGTGCTCAGAGCTTGCGGCCGACCATGGCACACATCGGGCAGAAGCCGACGAAGCCGGTGAGCAGCGCAACCACTCCCGAAGCGGCCACGCCGTAACCGAGCATCGAACCAGGGAAGTAGAACAAGCCCGCACCGACCATCGACAAACCCGCGATCACACGCGCAGCGCGCTCCCAGCCCGGCACATTCTTGGCATAAAACATTGCGACCCCTCGTTGTCGGCGAGCGCAACAGCGCGCTCCCAATGCAAGAGGCGCGGCCGCTGCACTTCGGTTCGCGGGCCGCGAAATATTTTTCGATGCGACGTGTCAGAGCGAGGTTTCGAGGATCTCGCGATAGTCGTCGGCCGATGCGATGCGCGGGTTGGTCTTGTGGCAGTGGTCGGCCAGCGCACCGCTGACGATGCGCTCGAACAAGGCGTGCTCCACACCCATCGCCGCCAGGCCCGTCGGCAAACCGAGGCGCGCGTTCATCTCGCGGATGGCTTCGGGAATGTCATCGCCACTCGCCAGCCCCATCGCCCGCGCCATGCGGTCGAGCCGCTTGTCGCGAACGACCGTCGGCGCGCTCGCGTTGAAGCGCACCACGGCCGGCAAGAACATCGCGTTGAGCGTGCCGTGGTGCAGACGCGGGTTGGCGCCGCCCAGGCTGTGCGAGAGCGAATGCACCGCGCCCAGGCCCTTCTGGAAGGCCATGGCGCCCTGCACCGAGGTGCTCATCATGTTCAGCCGCGCATCGCGGTCCTGCCCGTCGCGCGTGGCGCGTTCGATGTGGGCCCAGCCGCGCTCCAGGCCGTCGAGCGCAATGCCGTCGGCCGGCGGGTTGAAGGGCGCGGCCATGAAGGTTTCCATGCAGTGCGCGATCGCGTCCATGCCGGTGGCGGCCGTGAGCCCCGGCGGCAGGCCGAGCGTGAGCTCGGGGTCGCAGATGGCCGAGCGCGGCAGCAGGTGCCAGGAGTGGAAGCCGAGCTTGCGGTGGTCGTCGGTGATGACGATGGCGCCACGCGCCACTTCGCTGCCGGTGCCCGAGGTGGTGGGCACCGCGATCAGCGGTGGGACCGCGTCGGTGATCTTGCCGCTGCCGCCTTCGATGGTCGCGTAGCCGACCAGCGGGCCGGGGTGCGTGGCGGCGATGGCCACGCCCTTGGCGCAGTCGAGCGACGAGCCGCCGCCCACGGCAAGCAGCCCGTCGCAGCCGTGTTCGTTGAACATCGCCGCGGCTTCGCGCACCGCCGCTTCGGTCGGGTTCGACGGCGTGCGGTCGAAAACGATGAAACCGCGCGGGCCTTGCAATGAAGCGGGCAGCGCGTCGAGCACCATCTGCAGCACACCGGCCGCGCGCACGCCGGCGTCGGTGACGATCAGCGGCTTCTTGATGTCGACACGCTCGCATTCGGAGGCGAGCAGCGAGCGGGCGCCGAACTCGATGTGCACGTGGGTCAGGTAGTAGATGAGGGACATGGCTGGGGCTCTACGGGGGTTGGCGTGAACAGCGCTACGGTAACCGAGCGGCGTGGCGAAGTCTGCCATCGACCCACATCGGCCCTGCAGCGGCCGAGATGGCCCGACCGACAGCCGCCACCTTGGCGAGGACTGCAGAACGACGTTGACGCGGCCGGCGTGCGCGGCCACCATGGCTCTCGCCCGTGCATCACCCGGCTGAGACCGAAGCCGGAGTGTCGGCCGAGTCTGGTGGCGTTGACGAGCGCGGTCTGTACGCCAGCGAACATGTGGGCGGCGAGGTCGCCGCAGGTCTCAAGCCGTCTCCCGCGTCAAGAGCCTGCGGCCGATGTCCGACAGCAACCGGGCCAGTGCGGCCGCAGGCTTGGTCAACGGCGCGTCGGCGCGCGTGTGCAGGCCGACCGTCAGGCCGGGCAGGCGTTCGGCAATCGGGATCTGCTGAATCGCCTGGGCCACCTGCGGCATGTCGAGGAAGGGGTGGGGCACCACCGCCAGCATGTCCGACCCGGCGAGCAGCGTGAGCATGGCGCCGAAAGACTCGCACTCCATGATCTGCCGGGGCTCGGGGGCGCCGATGGCACGCAGTGCCTCGGCAGTCGCATCGCGCCGCAAGCTGCACAACCACTCTTCACTGACCAGCGCGGCGGCCGAACGCGATCTGGCCAGCGGGTGGCCACGGCGCGCGACCACGATCTGGTCGAGATGTGCGATGGGCTTGAAGCGGATGGCCGGGTCGTCGAGATCGCGGGGCGCGCGTGGGGCCAGGCTCATGTCCAGCGTCGCGTCGCGCACCATCGGGCCGGTCGCGTGGCGCAGGCCTTCCACCAGGCGCAGTTGCACGTCGGGAAACTTCGCGCGGAAGCGCATCACGGCCTGCGGCACGATCTGCGCCGCGAAGAAGGGGCCGAAGCCGAGGGCCACCTGGGGCTGGGCGCCGCGCCCCAGTTCTTCCTGCGCTTTCGCCAGCTCGGCGTAGCCGGCGCGCACACGCACATGGAAAGCCTGGCCCGATCGCGTGAGCGTGACGCCGGTGGGCGTGCGCTTCAACAGCGACGCACCCAACTCCGCCTCCAGCGAGCTCAGGCTCTTGGTCAGCCCGGGTAGCGACACGCCGAGCTTTCGGGCGGTGGCGGAAATGCTGCCCGACTCGACCACGGCCAGAAAGTCGCGAATCTGCGTCAGCCTCATCCATAGCTCCCGGTTATGGCCCACATGTCGTGGCCATCTTACGGTGAGGGCGCTGCTCTGCTCTACTGCGCTTCACGGCCCCACCGGAGTTGCCCATGCGTTCCATCTCATTCGTTTTCGCCGCAGCGCTCGCGCTGGCCGATTCCATCGGCAGCAGCGCCTGGGCGCAAACTTATCCGAGCAAGCCCGTGATCGTCATATCGGCCTTCCCGCCGGGCAACAACGACGTGATCGTGCGGCTGGTGGACGGGCCTTTTCAGGCGGCGTTCAAACAAGCGCTGATCATCGAGAACCGGCCGGGTGCCGGCGGCAACATCGCCGCCGAGGCCGTGAGCCGGGCAGCGTCCGATGGCCACACGCTGCTGGTGACGGTGGACACCGTCGTCACGGTCAACCCGCGCGTGTACCGGAACCTGAAGTTCAAGGCCGACGTGGACCTGGTGCCGGTCATCTATCTCGCGAACTCTGCGCAGACCCTGGTGTGCCACCCCTCGGTGCCGGTCAAGTCGGTGCAGGAACTGGTGGCCTACGCCAGGTCGCACGACATGTCGTATGCATCGGGCGGGCAAGGCGTGCCCGGCCACCTGGCGGCCGAGATGTTCCTGGCGGCCACGGGCGTGCGCATGACGCACATCCCCTACAAGGGGCCGGCTGCCGCGCTGCAGGACTTGATGGGCGGCAACGTGCAATGCGGCTTTCTGGCCACCCCGACGGTCATGCCCCATGTCAAGAGCGGCAAGCTGATCGGGCTGGCGGTCACCACGGCCAAGCGGTCGCCGATTGCGATGGAGCTGCCGACGATGAGCGAGGCCGGCATCACCGGCTACGAGGCAT
>JANYFX010000607.1 GCA_025359585.1 Rhizobacter sp.
CCGCGCTCGAACAAGGCCTGATCAGCGACGCGGCGGTGGCCGCCAGCACGCAGCAGTCGAACGCGATGTGGCACCTGCGCGAGTCGATCCCGATGGCGCAGAGCGTCGAAGGACTCAACATCAAACACGACATCGCGCTGCCGGTGTCGAGCATCGCGCGTTTCGTGGCCGACACCGACGCTGCATTGCTGCAAGCCTTCCTCGGCGTGCGGCTCGTCAACTTCGGCCACCTGGGCGATGGCAACCAGCATTACAACGTGCAGGCTCCGGTGGGTGTGGATGGCGAGACTTTTCTGCGCGATCGCGAGTCGGCCGTCAACACGCTCGTCTACGACGCGCTCGCCGCGCATGGCGGCTCGATCTCCGCCGAACACGGCATCGGTGCGCTCAAGCGCGACGAACTGGCGCGGCGCAAGTCGCCGGTCGCGTTGAAGATGATGCGCGCGATCAAGCTCGCGCTCGACCCGCGCAACCTGATGAACCCGGGGCGCATGTTGTAGGCAAGGTCACGCGCTGCTCGCCTGGCCGAGCAGCCAGGTGGCGAACTCTTCGACTTCGGGCTTGCGCGGTGTGGCGTCGGAGCGCACCAGGTAATAACCGCGCGGCGAGGCCGCCGTTTTCTTGAACGGCGCGACCAGCTTGCGCTCGCGCAGCAAGGTCTTCAGCAGCGGATCGCGGCCGAGCGCCACGCCCTGGCCGGCGATCGCCGCGTTGATGAGTTGGTCGAACTGCGAGAAGTGCAGGACGCTCGCCGGCTTCAGGCCTTCGAGGTTCATCGCGCGCAGCCAGATCGGCCAGTCCTGCATCGCCGCGCCCGGCCCGGAGTCGAGATGCAGCAGCACGTGGTGCGCCAGGTCTTCGGGCTTCTTCAGCGGCCGCGCCGGGTCGCGCAGCAGGCGCGGGCTGCACACCGGCAGCACCACCTCGCCGAACAGCAGTTCGGCGCCGTCGCCCGCTTCCTCGGCGGCCTTGTACCGGATGGCGAGGTCGACACCGTCGCGCTTCAGGTTCACCAGCGTGTAGACGGCGGAGATGCGCACGTCGACATCGGGGTGCGAGGCCGTGAAATCGGCCAAGCGGGGGATCAGCCACAGGCCGGCAAAACCCGGCGTGGTCGTGACGACGACGGTCTTGGCGCGCTGCTCGCGTTTCAACTCGGCGCTGACTTCGTGCAAACGCGCGAGCACCTCGCCGACCGCGCGCTGCAGCGTGTGGCCATCGTCGGTGAGCCGCAAGGCGCGGTGCAGGCGGCGAAACAGCGCCAGGCCGTAGTGGCTTTCCAGCGCGGCGATCTGCCGGCTCACGGCCGACTGCGTCAGCGCGAGTTCATCGGCCGCCTTCGTGAAGCTCAGCTGGCGCGCAGCGGCTTCGAAGGCTTCGAGCTGGTCGAGCGGCGGAAGGTCGTAGTGGCGCATCGGCGGTCTTTCACGCGGGCATCGTGTTCACATTCCATTTTCGCATGCAAGGCATTCCAACATACCGTTTGAGCTGCCGGGCTTTGGCGAACACACTCTCGTCACGCCTTCAGTGCGGCTGGCAACACGACCCGGGTGCTTGCATGCACGGAAGGCATGTCAAAGGAGAACCCTGATGAACAGCAACGATCTGAACCTGGCTTCGACTTCGCTCCGCAAGGGCGAAGCCCTGCACCTGTACCACGCGCTCGGCCAGCGCATCGAGGCGCTCGACGGGCGGCTCTGGATCACGATGGACGGCGACCTGCGCGACATCGTGATCGACGCCGGTGAAGGTTTCACCGTCGACCGCGGCACCGACGTGTTGCTCAGCGCCATGAGCGACGCACATCTTGTGGTGCTGACACCGGCCGCCGCTGCGGCCTGAGCGACCTTACTGCAACGGGCCCTTGAGCGGCTCGGGCAGTGCCACGGCCACCACCTCGATGCCTTCTTCGCGCAGCGCGTGGGCATCTTCCGGGGACGCGCGGCCACGAATGCCACGCTCCTCGGATTCACCGTAGTGAATGCGGCGCGCTTCTTCCGGGAACCTGTCGCCCACGTCTTCGGTGTTCTTCATCATGTGGCGCACCGCGCGCAGCCAGTGGGCCTGCATCTGGGCTTGCATCGGCACTTGAGCGGCGGCTTCAGCGGGAACGACCTCGCGCTGCTTCGACACGTTCAGGCGCGGCGCGCTCGGCAACCTGAAGATGCTGGCGTCGTTGCACATCGGGCACGTCACGAGCCCACGCTCGCCCTGCGATTGAAAGTCGTCGTCCGACGCGAACCAGCCTTCGAAGCGGTGGTCGTTGCTGCAGCGCAGGTTCAGAACCTTCATGGATGCATTATGGGCATGCCTGCCCGGGGGGAGTGTCGTGCCAGCGCAAAGGCCAGCGGCCTGCGCGCCAATTCTGCAACCATTGCAGGCCGACGAGCGTCTTCGCGTCGGTGAGTTCGCCGCGCCGGGCGAGATCGTCGAGTTCGGCTTCCGTGGCGCTGATCACGTCGAGAAACTCGCCGGCATCGAGCTGGCGCTGGCCCACGGTCAGACCGCGCGCGAACCAGATCTCGATGCACTCGGTGGAGTATGCGATCGCGTTGTGCATGACACCGGCACGTGCCCACTCGGCGGCGCGGTAGCCGGTTTCTTCGAAGAGTTCGCGCGCGGCACACTCGAACGGTGGCTCACCCGCCTCGAGCTTGCCGGCCGGGAACTCGAGCATCACACGCGCCATCGGGTGGCGCCACTGGCGCTCGACCACGAGGCGGCCGTCGTCGAGCATGGGCACGACCATCACGGCGCCGGGGTGGACGATGTATTCGCGACCGGCGGTGCTGCCGTCGGGCAGGCGAACCTGGTCGCGGCGCACGTCGAGAAAATGCCCACGGTAGACCTGCTCGGACTGCAGCGCGTCTTCGCGCAGGTGGGCGTCGGGGGTGCCCTGTTTCTCAGGCGCCGTCACTGCGGGATCAGGTCGTCAGGGCCTTGATCAGCGCATCGACACACAGCGCCATCAGGCCGCCCGGCAGCAGGCCGAACACCAGCACCGCCGCACCGTTGAGCGACAGCACGGCGCGCACATCACCGGTGCTGACGATGGGCCGCAGATCGGTCGGCTCGTCGAAGAACATGACCTTGACGACGCGCAGGTAGTAGTACGCGCCGATCAGCGACAGCACGACGGCCGCGACCGCGAGCCACAGGTAGCCGGCGCTGTCGGTCGAGATCAGCGACTGCAGCACCGACAGCTTGGCGTAGAAACCGACCGTCGGCGGCAGGCCGGCGAGCGAGAACATGAAGACCGCCATCACGCCGGCGAACCACGGGCTGCGCTTGGCCAGACCGGCGAGGTCGCTGACCTCTTCAGACTCGAAGCCCTGGCGCGACAGCAGCATGATCATGCCGAAGGTGCCGAGTGTCGTGAGCACGTAGGTCACGATGTAGAACATCGACGACGCGTACGAATTGCCGGCCGACACGGTGTTGCCGTAGACCACACCCGAGCACAGACCGAGCAGCATGAAGCCCATCTGCGCGATGCTCGAATAGGCCAGCATGCGCTTGAGGTTGCTCTGTGCGATGGCGACCACGTTGCCCAGCAGCATGGAACCGAACGACAGCACGACCAGCATCTGCTGCCAATCGACCGCGAGACCGAGCATGCCTTCGACGAGCAGGCGAATCGTGATGGCGAAGGCCGCGAGCTTGGGCGCCCCGCCGATCAGCAGCGTGATCGCGGTGGGCGCGCCCTGGTACACGTCGGGCACCCACATGTGGAAGGGCACGGCACCGAGCTTGAAGGCCAGGCCGGCGACGACGAACACCTCGCCGAGGATCAGCACCTGCTTGTTGATCTGGCCGGTGCCGATGGCTTTGAAGACCTCGTTGATGTCGAGCGAGCCGGTGGCGCCGTACATCATCGACAGGCCGTAAAGCAGAAAGCCACTGGCCAGCGCGCCGAGCACGAAGTACTTCATCGCCGCTTCGGTGGCGTCGGCGTGGTCGCGGCGCATCGCGACCAGGGCGTACAGGCTGAGCGTCATCAACTCCAGGCCGAGGTAGACGACGAGGAAGTTGTTGGCCGACAGCATCACGCAGATGCCAAGCAGGGAGAACAGGCTGAGCGTGAACAGCTCGCCCTTGAGCATGTCACGCGAGCCGGCGTAGGG
>JANYFX010000632.1 GCA_025359585.1 Rhizobacter sp.
GCGCTGAAGGCGATGATGAAAACGGTGCCGCTGCCACGCACGCGCTATGACCTGCGCTTGCGCGCGATCATGAGCGCGGGCGAAGCGGTGGGCGACGCGGTGTTCGCCTACTGCCGTGACAAGCTCGGTGTGGTGGTGAACGAGATGTTCGGCCAGACCGAGATGAACTACATCGTCGGCAACAGCGCGCAGCGCTGGCCTGCGCGGCCCGGCAGCATGGGGCGGCCTTACCCCGGCCACCGCGTCGCGGTGATCGACGACGACGGCCGCGAGTGCGCACGCGGCACGCCCGGCGACGTGGCGCTGCACCGCCTCGACATTCACGGCCACCCCGACCCCGTGTTCTTCCTAGGCTACTGGAAGCACGACGCGGCCACCGCCGCGAAGTTCACCGGCGACCCGTCGAACAGCTGGTGCCGCACCGGCGACATGGCGGTGATGGATGCCGATGGCTACCTCTGGTACCACGGCCGCAGCGACGACGTGTTCAAGGCCGCGGGTTACCGCATCGGCCCAAGCGAGATCGAGAACTGCCTCGTCAAGCACCCGGCGGTGGCGAATGCGGCGGTCGTGCCCAAGCCCGATGCCGAGCGCGGCTCGGTGGTCAAGGCCTTCGTGGTGCTGGCTGCCGGCTTCAAAGGCGACGCGGCCTTGGTCGCTTCGCTGCAGGCCCACGTGCGCGGCAAGCTCGCGCCCTACGAGTACCCGAAAGACATCGAGTTCATCGATGCGCTGCCGATGACGACGACCGGCAAGGTGCAGCGCCGGGTGCTGCGGCTGCAGGAAGAAGCGCGGGCCGCAGCGCGCGGCTGAATCACTGCCCGCATGCGCCGCGCGCTGCGGCTGCAACGAGGAACGGCAGGCTCAGCAAGCCCATGCCGGCACCGGCGTATTCACCCTTCACGCAGTCGCCGCGGCCCGCGGCCTTCACCTCATTGCCCAGACGTTCCTGCGCCGTCGTGCGGGCCGGCTCGCCACCGACCCGCGCGACCTCGGCCGTGAGTGAGGTGGCCCGCGCGCTCGCACGGACCACGCGGCGCGTGGCTTCGCTGTCGAGCAAGGACACCTCGGGCGCGCTCGCCGCCGGTTCGGCGCGGCTCACAGTCGGTGCGGACACGCGACTGTCGATCGCGGCAGATGTCGGCTCAGCCGCAGGGGCCGCCATGGAGTTCTCTGGCGCGCGACGCGCACCGGGTGTGCTGGTGGTTGGCCTGCGCGTCGGCTCGGAACGGCCTGGCAGCGTCAGCGTGGCCTGCTGCCGCAGTGACACCGCCGGCGGCTTTGCAATCAGGCGCAGCGTCACCCGCTGAACCGACGCGAGCGGAGCGTCATGCAAGGCACGCAAGGCAGTGGAGCCGCGCACCAGCCAGAACAGCAGCAGGTGCAACACGATCACCGTCGCCAGTGCGATGGCGCGGGGCCGATGTCGTGCCCCCTTGAGGCATCGCATCAGGCTCCGTCGGGCCCGGAGACAAACTCGAGCAGGTCGCCCGGCTGGCATTGCAGCACCTCGCAGATCGCCGCCAGCGTTTCGAAACGCACGCCGCGCACCTTGCCCGACTTGAGCAGCGACAGGTTCTGTTCGGTGATGCCGATGCGCTCGGCCAACTCGCGCGAGCGCATCTTGCGCTGCGCCAGCATCACGTCGAGCTTCACGACGATCGGCATGTCGGTCAGACGAAGCCCGCATTTTCGGTCTCGATGCGCGTGCCTTCGACCATCGCCCACGAGACCGCGAACAGCAGCCCGCCGAACAGCAGGCACAGGTAGTCTTCCCAGCCGAAGCCCAGCACCAGACGGCGCTGGCCGGGTGGGTTGTGCCAGGTCAGCAGCAAGACCAGCACGGTGTCGGCAGCCGGGCGTACGAAGGCGTTCGCGGTGAAGACCCAGCCGAGCCGGCGCAGCCGCCCGCTCGCTGCGCTGCCGAACACCACGCCGCGCCCATACGCGCCGAACAGGTGCCAGGCTTGCAGCAGACCGTAGAGCGCCAGCAGCATGCTCGGCAGTGCGGTCGCAACGATCCACACCCTGCTGGTCGGCGTGCCTTCGAGCTTCTCGGCACTGATCGACGTCAGGTCGGCGAAACGGCGGTAGGCACCGAGCAGCGCGGTGTCCGACACGCAGAGCCAGACGATGATCACCAGCAGGGTCGCGGCGCCGGCGGCGATCAGCGCCCGCATCCAGAGCGACATGCGCCGCAGCCGGCGTTTGGGTGAATCGGCGGCATGGGGGAGCATGGCAGCGGGCATGAAAACTCCTGATCACAAGCGGCCTTTGCATGCAGTGCAAGGGCCTCGTTGTTTATTGATTGGCGTTGATAGTTTACTGTAAAACAGTAAACAAACACCAAGTGCCAGCGGCGAGGCCGCGGCACCTCAGGGCGCCTGCAGGGCGACGATGCGTTGCAGCGTGTTGACGCCACGGAACGTGGCGCGCAGCCCGAGTGCGCGCTCGAACGCGGCGTTCGAAAACTTCGACTCGCCCTGCTTGTGGCGGCTCATCCAGTACAGCTCGCGGCCCAGCACGTGGAAGGCGTCGAGATCGTTGTTGAAGCCCTTCACGATCTTCTGTCGGGCCGCGTCGAGCGGTGCGGCCATGAAGCCCACCACGAAGGTCGGTGCGGCTGCCAGCTCGCCCGCGTCGAAAGGCCGACATGTGGCGATGGCCGAGAGTTCGGCCATGCTGCGAATGAAGGTGTGCACCTCGAAGCCGAACGCGCCGTGAAGCTGCTTCTCGATCTTCTGTTCGAGCGTGGCGAGGTCACGTGCGCGTGTCTCGAAGACCACGTTGCCACTGGCGATGAAGGTGCTGACGTTCGTCAGGCCGAGCGCTTCGAACTGCGCCTTGAGCGCATCCATCTTGACGGTGCGGCCGCCGACGTTGATGGCGCGAAGGAAAGCGATGCAGTGGGGCATGGATGCAAGCCTAGCAGGCGCTTTGCCGCATCGCAGCTACTGCACGTCGCTCGGCGCGCGGCTGTGTTCGTTGTTGGCTTCGACCAGCGTCTTCAGCATCGCCATGAAGCGTGTGCGGTCAGCGGCCGGCAGCGGCGCCAGCATGCGCTGCTGGGCGCGCAACATTCCAGGCACCAGTTCGTCGAGCAGCGCCTCGGCCGCAGGCGTGAGCGTGAGCAGGCGCACGCGCTTGTCGTCGGGCGAGGTGCTGCGCTGGATCAGCTCGCGGCGTTCCAGGCGGTCGATCACGCCGGCGATGGTCGAGGTGTCGAAGCCGATGGTCGCGGCCAGCGTGCGCTGATCCAGCCCGGGCTGGCGCCGCACTGTCTGCAGCGCGGCGAACTGCACGGGAGTGACGCCAAAAGCTTCGGTCTCTTCGAGGAACACCGCCACGGCGATCTGCTGCAGCCGGCGGATGTAGTGGCCGGGCAGGGTGTCGATGTCGATCTGGGCGGCGCTGCTTTTTTTCATGGGTTCGGGCTGTCGCGGGTTAACCCTTTGTGCGTTCGAGAATGTTATCACTATACTAATCGTCAGCATGCTGTTAATCAGCACGCAACTCATCAACAAGGTCGGGATGAACTCCATCAATACATCGCTGCCGGTGCTCGTCGCCGGTGGTGGCATCGGCGGCCTCGCGGCTGCGCTGGCGCTGGCGCGGCAAGGTTTCGGCGTCAAGGTGCTGGAGCAGTCGCCGCAGATCGGCGAGATCGGCGCCGGCATCCAGCTCGGGCCGAACGCCTTCGCGGCGTTCGACGCGCTGGGTGTGGGCGAGCGGGCTCGCGCGGCGGCCCTTTACACCGAGCGCATGGTGATGATGGACGCGGTCGACGAGAGCGAGGTCGGTGCCATTCCGGTCGGCGACGCGTTCCGTTCGCGCTTCGGCAACCCGTATGCGGTGATCCACCGCGCCGACGTGCACGGCGCGCTGTTCGACGCCGTGAAACAGACAGAGCGCATCGAGTTCTGCACGTCCACGCGGGTCGAGCACATCGAACAGCACGGCGGCGGCGTGACGGTGTTCGACGTGGGTGGCAAAGCGCACCACGGCGCCTCACTGATCGGTGCCGACGGCGTGAAGTCGGCGGTGCGCCAGCAGCTCGTCGGCGACCCGGTGCGCGTGTCGGGCCACGTGGTCTACCGCGCCGTGGTCGACGCGGCCGACTTCCCCGCCGACCTGCGCTGGAACGCGCCGGCTGTCTGGGTCGGCCCGAACTGCCACCTGGTGCATTACCCACTGCGCAACGGCGAGCAGTACAACCTGGTCGTCACCTTTCACAGCCGGTATGAAGAGACCTGGAGCGTCAGCGAGGGCAGTGCCGAAGAAGTGCAGTCGTACTTCGCCGGCATCGGCGAACGACCGCGCCAGTTGCTGTCATTGCCGAAGAGCTGGAAGCGCTGGGCCACGGCCGACCGCGAGCCGATAGCACAGTGGAGCTTCGGCCGATGCACGCTGCTAGGCGACGCTGCGCACCCGATGCTGCAATACCTTGCGCAAGGCGCCTGCATGGCGCTCGAAGACGCGGTGACGCTGGGCGAAGCGCTGCGTGCGAATGGCACTTCGCGCAACGGCGATTTCGTCAAAGCCTTCGCGTTGTACGAACGCTCGCGCGTCGCGCGCAGCGCACGCGTGGTGCTGTCGGCGCGCGAGATGGGCCGCATTTACCACGCCAAGGGCGTGGAGCGGCTCGTCCGCAACGATCTGTGGCGCGGCCGCGCGGCCGAGCGTTATTACGATGCGCTCGAATGGCTGTACGGCTGGCGTGCCGAGCATTGCCTTGCCACCTGAACCCTTGAAAATCACCTTCCGGAGCCCGCTCGTGAACTTCGCCTTCGAACCCGAACCCCGCGTCACCGTGCCGGTCGCCGGCACCGACACCGTCTTCCCGGTGCGCCGCATCTACTGCGTCGGCCGCAACTACGCGGCGCACGCGCGCGAGATGGGTTTCGACCCCGACCGCGAGCCGCCGTTCTTCTTCTGCAAGCCCGACAACGCGACCGTCGTCGTGCTGCCCGGTCAGACCGTGGACGTGCACTACCCGAGCCAGAGCAGCGACTACCAGCACGAGATCGAACTTGTCGTCGCCATCGGCAAGGCCGGGCGCGACATCCCGGTGGAACAGGCCAACGCTCACGTGTTCGGTTATGCCGTAGGCCTGGACATGACACGCCGCGACCTGCAGCTGAAGCTGCGCGACAAGGGCCGGCCGTGGGAACTGGGCAAGGCTTTCG
>JANYFX010000650.1 GCA_025359585.1 Rhizobacter sp.
AAGTCCGGCCACACCGGCACACAATCGGCAGACCGGGTGCTGGCCTGGGTTGCAGACCAGCAACTGCAGGTCGACTGGATCCTCGAGACCCACGCCCATGCCGACCACCTCTCGGGCGCACGTTACCTGCAGCAGCGCGTGGGCGGCCGGATCGCGATCGGCGAGCACATCCGGGCGGTGCAGGCCAGCTTCAAGAAGCTCTTCAACCTCGAACGCAGCTTCCTGCCCGACGGCAGCCAGTTCGACCACCTGTTCCGCGACGGCGAGGTCTTCATGATCGGCGGCGTCGAAGCCACGGCGCTGCTGGTGCCCGGCCACACGCCAGCCGACATGGCCTACCGCGTCGACGGCGCGGTGTTCGTCGGCGACACGCTGTTCATGCCCGACGTGGGCAGTGCGCGGGCCGACTTCCCCGGCGGCGACGCGCGCACGCTCTATCGCTCGATGCGGCGCATCCTCGCCCTCCCGCCCGAAACGACGATGTACGTCTGCCACGACTACCCGCCGGCCTCGCGAGCGCCAGCCTGGCAGACCACGGTGGCCGAGCAGCGCGCACACAACATCCATGTGCACGACGGCATCGAAGAAGACGAGTTCGTGGCGATGCGCACCGCGCGCGACGCGACCCTCGAAGTGCCGACCCTGATCCTGCCGTCGATCCAGATCAACGTGCGTGCCGGCCAGCTTCCACCGGCCGACGACAACGGTGTGGCCTACCTGCGCATTCCGCTGAACGCGCTGCCGGTCAACCGGCCGCAGTAGCACAGCCTCGAGCCGCTCCCGCGCGCGGTCATTGCACCGCCAATACGGATTCGCGGCGCCGCGTGACCCTTCTCACACCCCCTTGAGTTGGTGCACCTGAACGGGTGATTTCATCGCCACCACGTCTGGACCAAGATTCATACTCGTTCGCAAGACAGAGGTCGGAAGATGACGACAGGCAATCAAGGCACAGGGCGGCTGGCACGGTTTCAACTGGAGCTGCAACAGGCCTGTGCCGAGCCCGCATGGAGCGCGTGCCGCCCGGGCCACATCGCTCGCGTCGTCAGCGAGTTGGTGTGCGCGCGGTTCGCCAGCGCGAGCGCCGGACCGGAGCGCCGACCCTCCCAAGTTCCCCTCTTCGGTTCAGAGGACTGACCATGGCCACGTTCGACGGCAAGCACCTGCAACGAAGCACACAGCGCGAGCTCGGCTACTGGGCCGCTTACGGCGTGCACGGCAACATGCTGATGTATTCGGCCACCGTCACCGTGGGCGACCGTTTCCTCGAAGCACCCGATGGCTACTTTCGGTTCAACGCCTGGGAGGGCACGCCCGAAGAAGTGGCGCGTGCGCATCTGCTGCGTTACATCGATTCCACCTGCTTCGGCGAAGGCTCTTCGCCCTGCCCCGAATTCGTCAACTCGCCTTCCTGGAAGGCTCAGGCGAGCCCGGCGGCCGCAGCGCGCCGGCACGCCTGAGTCGGGTCAGCGCACCCAGGCGCCGCCGCGCAGGCGCCAGTGGCCGCCGACCTGCACCCAGGCGTGCGGACGCCACGAGTAACCGGCGCGCGGATGGTCCCAGCGGCCCGGCACCCATTGATGACGGCCGCCGTTCCAGCCCCAGTACCCGCCGATCCAGATCGCGCCGGCAAACGGGATGCCGGGCACGACTTCGACATAAGGCGCCGGGGGCGCCACGTCGACGACCGGGCCTTCGTAGACCGGTTCGGCGACCGCGTAGCGCGGGTAAGGTGCCACGACGCAGGCTGACAAGGCCAGCGCAGAGAGCGCGACCAGTACGACTTTGAGCTTGGGCATGCTGAGCCTCCATGGGTGAACGGTCGGAATAGACCGCTGCACCCACCACAACTGCTCAGGCGCCTTCAGCGATGACGGGGCCAGCCCGGCTTTACAGTTGTTTGCACCAGCGCCGGCCGGCGTCAGACGCGTTCGAGCACCACCGCGATGCCCTGGCCCACGCCGATGCACATCGTGCACAGCGCGTAGCGGCCTTTGGTGCGCATCAGCTGGTTGACGGCGGTGGTCGCCAACCGCGCGCCGCTGGCGCCGAGCGGATGGCCGAGGGCAATGGCGCCGCCGTTCGGGTTGACACGCGCGTCGTCGTCGGCCAGGCCCAGGTCACGCAACACCGCCAGGCCTTGGGCCGCGAAGGCTTCGTTGAGTTCGATCACGTCGAACTGGTCGAGCTTCAGGCCGGTGAGTGCGAGCACCTTCTTCACCGCCGGCGCCGGGCCGAAACCCATGATGCGCGGCGCCACGCCGGCGGTGGCCATGCCGACCACACGCGCGCGCGGAGTCAGGCCGTACTTGGCGGCCGAGGCTTCGTTCGCGAGCAGCAAGGCGCAAGCGCCATCGTTCACACCCGACGCATTGCCGGCCGTCACCGTGCCGTCGGGCCGCACCACGCCCTTCAGTTTGGCGAGCGCTTCCATCGAGGTTTCACGCG
>JANYFX010000687.1 GCA_025359585.1 Rhizobacter sp.
ACGCTCTGTTTCCCACACGCCTTCCATCGCGGCGATCTTCGCCGGCTGGTGTTCGAGCGTGTTCAGCCCATGCGCGTCGCCGACCATGATCTGCAGCGGGATCGCGATGGCGGCGAGCGTGAGCCCGACGCGCAACACGCGAGGCGCCGAGCGCTGCGCCACGCCGCGCAGCACCTGCCAGGCGCTCAGGCCGGTCAGCAGGAACGCGCAGGTCAGCGCCGAGGCCAGCAGCACGTGCGTGAAGCGGTAAGGGAACGACGGGTTGAAGATCACCTCGAGCCAGCTCTTCACGTGGTAGACGCCGTCAATGATTTCGTAGCCTGCGGGCGTCTGCATCCACGAGTTCAATGCCAGGATCCAGAACGCGGACAGCGTGGTACCGAAGGCGACGAAGAACGTCGCCATCAAATGCACCCGCTCGCTGACCTTGCCGTGGCCGAACAGCATCACGCCGAGAAAACCGGCTTCGAGGAAAAACGCGGTCAGCACTTCGTAGCCGAGCAGCGGCCCGGCGATGTTGCCGACCTTCTCCATGAAGCCCGGCCAGTTGGTGCCGAACTGGAAACTCATCGTGATGCCGCTGACCACGCCGAGCGCGAAGCTCAGCGCGAACACCTTGGTCCAGAAGCGGTAGGCGTCGAGCCAGCCTTGCGCGGCCGCCTTGTCGGGCCCGTTGCGTGTCTTCAGCCAGCGCAGCCGGAAGAACAACAGCGCCCAGCCCATGCCGATGCTGATGGTCGGGAACAGGATGTGAAAGGTGATATTGGCCGCGAATTGCATGCGGGCCAGGATCAGGGCGTCCATCGGCTGCTTCTCCTTTTAACGCTTCGCGCCGGCCACCGCCCGGCCGGTGAATTCAAGCACTTTTTGCACTTTCGCGCCCATCTTCATCAGGCGCGACAGGGTCTGCTGGTCCATGCGCAGCACGTCGTCGAACCAGGTGGTGGTGAGCTCGATCAGGTCGTGCATTCCGCGCATGCGCTCCAGCGCCACGCGGTCTTCTTCGGTGGCCGGCTCTTCGAGCAGCGCGTTGCGCAGCATCGACAGCGTGGGCTCGATCTCGCGGCGGCGGCGTTCTTCGGCCAGCGTGCGGAAGATCTCCCAGGCGTCGCTCGGCGCGTCGAAATACTCGCGCCGGTCGCCGCTCAGGTGGCGCAGGTTCACGAGCCGCCAGGCCTGCAATTCCTTCAGGCCCATGCTCACGTTGGAGCGCGAGAATTCGAGCTTCTCGGCGATGTCGTCGGCGTTCAGCGCGGTCGGCGAAACGAAGATCAGCGCGTAGATCTGGCCGACCGTTCGGTTGATGCCCCAGCGGCTGCCCATCTCGCCGAAGTGGGCCACGAAGCTGCGCACCAGGGGTGAGAGAGATGTCATGGCGCGAGTCTATCGAAGGTTCAGGGAATACTGAAAACTCAGGAATGAGCGGCGCGGGGTTACTGCGGCCTGCGGCGACAATCCGCGCATCGTTTTCGAGGAGCCTTGTTTGCCCGCGCCGTCACCCGCTTCGACCACCCCGATTGCCTTTCGCCTCGGCTACCTTGCGTTGATGCCCTTCGTGGCCGGCGCTGCGCTGGTGTGGATCGTGCGCGCCGACGCGCACCCGTATGTCACGTCGGCACTGTCCGGCTACGCGGCGGTGGTGCTCGCGTTCATCGGCGGCATTCACTGGGGCTTCGGCTTTCGCGAAGAGAACGCGCCGCCGCGCCTGTTCGTCTGGGGCGTGGTGCCGTCGCTCGTGGCCTGGGTTGCGGTGGTGATGCAGCCTTACGCCGGCCTCGTGGTCCACGGAGCGATGCTCGTCGTGTGTTACCTCGTCGACCGCAAGGTCTACCCCGCTCACGGCGCTGCGCGCTGGCTCACGCTGCGTTTCCGGCTCAGCGTGATCGCGAGCCTGAGTTGTTTTGTCGGCGCCGCCGGCAGCTGATCTTTTCCAATCGACCTTCAACATGATCACGTACCGCATCGAAGTGGCCGACGCCCACGCCCACCTGTTCCGCGTCACTTTGACGGTCGCCAAACCAGCCGCCGAGCAGCGCCTGAGCCTGCCGGTGTGGATTCCCGGCAGTTACCTGGTGCGTGAATTCGCGCGCCACATCTCCGGCATCGGCGCGAAACAAGGTGCACGCGAATTGCCGCTGCAGCAGCTCGACAAAGCGACCTGGCTCGCGCGCTGCAGCGACCGCGGCGCGCTCAACGTGAGTTACCTCGTCTACGCCTTCGACACCTCCGTGCGCGCCGCCTTTCTCGACGCCCAGCGCGGCTTCTTCAACGGCACCGGCCTGTGCCTGCGCGTCGAAGGCGCCGAGGCGCTGCCGCACCGCGTCGAGCTGCGCACGCTGCCGGCCGGCTGGCAGGTGGCCACGGCGATGCAGGCCGTCAAGGTCGACGCCGCGGGTCGCGGTACTTATGAAGCGGCCGGCTACGACGAACTGGTCGATCACCCGGTCGAGTTGGGCCGCTTCTGGCGCGGCCAGTTCAGTGCCTGCGGTGTCGCGCACGAGTTCGTGGTGGCCGGCGCCTTGCCCGATTTCGACGGCGAGCGCCTGATGAAGGATTCGCAGCGCATCTGCGAAGCGCAGATCAGGTTCTGGCACGGCCGCAAGAAACCACCGTTCGACCGCTACGTGTTCCTGCTCAACGTGATCGAAGACGGCCACGGCGGCCTGGAGCACCGCGCCAGCACCGCGCTGATCGCGTCGCGCCGCGACCTGCCGCAGGCTGGCAAGACCGAGATGACCGACGGCTACGCGAACCTGCTCGGCCTGATCAGCCACGAGTACTTCCACACCTGGAACGTGAAGCGCCTGCGCCCGGCCGAGTTCGCACACTACGACTACACGCAGGAGAACTACACCGAGCTGCTGTGGTTCTTCGAGGGCTTCACCTCCTACTACGACGACCTCTTTCTGGTGCGCTGCGGCCTGATCGACACGGCGCGTTACCTCAAGCTGATCGCTCGCACGGTGAGCGGCGTGCTCGGTGTGCCGGGCCGCAAGGTGCAGAGCGTGGCGCAGTCGAGTTTCGACACCTGGGTCAAGTACTACCGCAGCGACGAGAACACGCCCAACGCGACCATCAGCTACTACACCAAGGGCTCGCTGGTCGCGCTCGCGCTCGACCTCACGCTGCAGCGTGAAGGCCAGGGCTCGCTCGACGCGGTGATGCGCGAGCTGTGGGCCGTGAGCGCGGGTGGGCCGATCAGCGAGGTGCAGATTCGCGCCGCCTTGCTGAAGATCGGTGGGCGGTCTTTCGACACCGAGCTCGACGCCTGGGTGCACGGCACCGGCGACCTGCCGCTGCCCGCGTTGCTCGCGCCCTTCGGCATCGAATATTCCAACGACGCGGCCACGCTCGTGCAGCGCCTGGGCCTGCGTGTCAGCGAGAGCGCCCTCACCGGCGTGCGGGTCAGCCACGTGTTGCGCGGCGGTGCGGCCGAACGCGCCGGGCTCTCGGTCGGCGACGAACTGCTCGCGCTGCAAGGCTGGCGCTTGCGCCGGCTCGACGAAGCCGCGCGCTTGCTGGTGGCCAACCAGCCCGCCGCGCTGCTCGTCGCCCGCGACCAGCGGGTGCTGACGCTGTCGCTCACGCTGCCGGCGTCTGCGGCCTCTGTCGGCGCCAGCGTCACGCTCAAGGCGACGACCAAACCCGCCGCGCCCGCAGCCGCGCTGCAAAAGGCATGGCTCGCGGCCTGAAGGCCCTGATCGGCCCGGCCCCGAGCCCTGCGCGGCGCGCGGGCCTGTTCGGCGTGCTGCTGCTGGTGCTCGCCGTGCACGGCTGGGTCGGGCAGCAGGTGGCTGACCGCATCGCCGACCTCAACAGCGACACGGCCCAGGTCGAGCGCATCGAGGTGGCCTATGTGCGCGACATGGCCATGAGCGCAGCGGCGCCGGCTGCACCGGCTGCACCGGCTGCACCGGCCGCGCTGCCGGCACCGCGCGTGGCCCGCAGCCCCGCAGCCAAGCCGGCCAAGGCCGCGTCGGCACCCGAGCTGCCCACTGTGCCGGCCGAGCCTGCGGTGGCCGCCGCGCCGATCCTGCCCGCGCCCGAACCCGTGCCCCCGCTGGCCGTGCCGGAGCCGGCATCCGCAGAGCCGGTGCTGGCCGCGAACGGCGCGGCCAGCGCGCCGGCCGATGCGGCGAGCGCGGCCGCGCCCGCCGCCTTCAACTGGCCCGCGTCCACGCGCGTCAGCTACCTGCTCACCGGCTACTTTCGGGGCGACGTGAACGGCACCGCGCAGGTCGAATGGATCCGCTCGGGTTCGCGCTACCAAGTGCACCTCGACCTCGTCGTCGGCCCCAGCCTGGCGCCGCTGATCACGCGCCGCATGAGCAGCGACGGCGAGATCACGGCCGAGGGCCTGAGCCCGCGCCGCTACGAGCAGGACACGAAGGTCGTGCTGCGCAGCAGAAACCTCGTGAGCATCGGCTTCGAGCCTGGCAGCGTGGTGCTCGCCAACGGCGACCGGCGCGACACCGTGCCCGGGGTGCAAGACACCGCGAGCCAGTTCGTGCAGCTGATGTACGTGTTCAGCACCCGGCCCGAACTGCTTCGCATCGGCAACACGGTCGACATCCCTCTGGCGCTGCCGCACAAGGTCGCCGTGTGGACTTACGACGTGGTCGCCGAAGAAGTGCTGGACGCGCCGTTCGGACCGCTGCCCACCATCCATTTGAAGCCGCGCCGCGCCGACGAGCCCAAGGTCGGCGAGCTCAGCGCCGAGATCTGGTTCGCGCCGCAGCTGCGCTACTTCCCGGTGCGCATCCGCATTCGGCAAGACACCGAGACCTTCATCGACCTGATGATCTCGAAGCGGCCCGAGATGGCCGGCTGAGCGTGCCCCGGTAGAGTCCGCTATCACCCGAAGGAGAAACCATGAGCTTTGAAAACATCCTGATCGAAACCCGTGGCGAAGGCGAGCGCAAGACCGGCCTGATCACGCTGAACCGCCCGAAGCAACTCAATGCGCTGAACGACGCGCTGATGGACGAACTCGGCGCCGCGCTGAAAGCCTATGACGCCGACGCCGGCATCGGCTGCATCGTCATCACCGGCAGCGAAAAAGCCTTCGCCGCCGGCGCCGACATCACGGCGATGGCCAAGTTCGACTTCAATGACACCTACGGCGGCGACTTCATCACCCGCAACTGGGAAACCATCCGCAGCATCCGCAAGCCGGTGATCGGCGCGGTCGCCGGCTTTGCGCTCGGCGGCGGTTGCGAGCTGGCGATGATGTGCGACTTCATCATCGCCGCCGACACCGCGAAGTTCGGCCAGCCCGAGATCAAGCTCGGCATCATTCCCGGCGCCGGCGGCACGCAGCGCCTGCCGCGCGCGGTTGGCAAAGCCAAGGCGATGGACATGGTGCTGACGAGCCGAACGATCGACGCGGCCGAGGCCGAACGCGCCGGGCTGGTCTCGCGCGTGGTGCCGTTCGCCGAGCTGATGACGGTCACGCTCGCAGCCGCGCAGACCATCAACGAGCTGAGCGGCCCGAGCGTGATGATGGCCAAGGAAAGCGTGAACCGGTCGTTCGAAGGCACGCTGGCCGACGGCATCATGTTCGAGCGCCGGATGTTCCATTCGCTGTTCGCGACCGCCGATCAGAAGGAAGGCATGGATGCTTTTCTGAACAAGCGCAAGCCGGCGTTCAAGCAGCGTTGATCAGGGCTGGACCCAGCGCGCGCCGCGCTCGTCGAACACCGCGCGGCGGTGGCCGTCACGGTGCAGTTCCAGCCAGTCGATCGCCAGCACCTGGGCGTTGATCACCGCGAAGTACTCGCGCTTGAGCGGATCGGCCGCAGGCACCTCGGGTTCGTCCACACGTTGGCCCGGGAGCGTGTCGAGCGCCGCGCCCGGCGGCAGGCGGGCCAGGTAGTCTTGCGCGGCCGGCGTGAGCTTGATGCGGGCCCAGCGCGACGTGGCCGCGAGGCCGGTCATCTCCAGCGACAGCAAGACACGGCAGCGCAACTGCCAGCTCATCGTGCGCGACCACATCACCATCGTGGCGCGCGGGTGGCGCAGCAACTGCGCGACCTTGCCGGCGCGGTCGTCGGTGAAGCTGAGCAACTGCTTTTGCGCTGCGTCCACTTCGCGCAGGATCACGGTGCGTGCATCGGCCGCGTCGCCATTCACCGTGGCCAGCACCGGGGCGCGCCACTCGTGGTGTTTGTCGTGCGTGGCACGCTCGAGCTGCTGCCAGACCTCGGCTTCGATCTCGGCGAGCGAGGCCAGCCGATCGGTCATGTCACGCTTCCTTGCGCAGGGACGGGAACAGGATCACGTCGCGGATGCTCGGCGAATCGGTGATCAGCATCATCAGCCGGTCGATGCCGATGCCGCAGCCGCCGGTGGGCGGCATGCCGTATTCGAGCGCGCGGATGAAGTCGGCGTCATAGAACATCGCTTCTTCGTCGCCGGCTTCCTTGTTGGCCACCTGCGACTGGAAGCGCGCGGCCTGGTCTTCGGCGTCGTTCAGCTCCGAGAAGCCGTTGGCGTATTCGCGGCCGGTGATGAAAAGCTCGAAGCGTTCGGTGATCGACGGGTCGGCGTCCGAGGCGCGCGCCAGCGGAGAGACCTCGACGGGGT
>JANYFX010000377.1 GCA_025359585.1 Rhizobacter sp.
GCCGCGGGCTTCGAAGCGTGGAATGATCGACATCCGGGCCAGCCTGGTTCGGGTCAACGGAAAGGGAACGGCATGAGTGGCGGAAACATGGAGCGCGTGCTGCGGCTGATGTCGGAGAAAGGTGCGTCCGACGTCTACCTGTCTTCGAGCTCGCCGATCCTGATCAAGATCAACGGCCAGTTGCTGCAGCTGAGCGACCAGCCGCTCACCAACACGCAGCCGCGCCAGTTGCTCGCCGAACTGCTCACGCCGAGCCAGCTCGAAGAACTGGAAGACACGCACGAGCTGAACGTGGCGGTCAGCATTCCCGGCGTGGGCAGCTTCCGCCTGAGCGCGTTCCGCCAGCGCGGGTCGATCGCGGCGGTGTTTCGCTGCATCCCGTTCCAGATCCCCACGCTCGAGAGCCTGAACGTGCCGGACGTGCTGAACACGATGGTGCTCGAAAAGCGTGGCCTGATCCTGATGGTGGGCGCCACCGGCGCCGGCAAGAGCACCACGCTGGCCGCCATGCTGGAGCAGCGCAACCAGCAGCTGGCGGGCCACATCCTGACGATCGAAGACCCGATCGAATTCCTGTTCAACAACAAGAAGTCGGTGATCAACCAGCGCGAGGTCGGGCGCGACACGCAGTCTTTGCAGGTCGGCCTGAAGAACGCGCTGCGCCAGGCGCCCGACTGCATTTTGATCGGCGAAATCCGCGACCGCGAGACGATGACCTCGGCGATCTCGTATGCACTGTCGGGCCACCTCGTGCTCTCCACGCTGCACGCCAACAACAGCTATCACGCACTCGGCCGCATCCTGTCTTTCTACACGCCCGAAGCACGCCCCGCCTTGCTGGCCGACCTGGCTGCAGGCTTGCGCGCCGTGGTCTCGCAACGCTTGATCCGCGCTGTGGCCGGCGGGCGTGTGCCGGCGGTGGAGGTGATGCTCAACACCAAGCTGGTTTCCGAACTGATCGAAAAGGGTGATTTCTCGGGCGTGAAAGAGGCCATGGAGAAGTCGATGGCCGAAGGCTCACAGACTTTCGAGCAAGACCTGGCACGCCTGATCAACACCGGCATGATCTCGCGCGACGAAGGCCTGGCCTTCGCCGATTCACCGACCAACCTGATGTGGCGCCTGCAGAACGACCTGACGCCGGCGACGCGCATCACCGCCAAAAAAGAAGAGCAGGACGACACGGCCATCTTCACCGAGGTCACCCTCGAAGTGCGCCCGGACGAACCGACCACGATGTCGGGCGCGTTCCGCCGGCTCTGATCAAACGAATGAGCCCGTCGTCACGCACGCTGCAACTGACCGAAGCCCTGATCTCTCGGCGCTCGGTCACGCCCGACGACGGCGGCTGCCAAGCCTTGATCGCCGAGCGCCTGACGCTGCTGGATTTCGAGTGCACGACGCTGATGTACGGCCCCGAAGGCGCGCAGGTCACAAACCTCTGGGCCGTGCGGCGCGGCTCGTCGGCTTCAGCCAAGTTGCTGGCCTTCGCCGGCCACACCGACGTGGTGCCCACGGGCCCCCTCGAACAATGGCGCAGCGACCCGTTCGTGCCCTCGCACCGCGACGGGCACCTCTTTGGCCGCGGCGCGGCCGACATGAAAACATCGATCGCGGCGATGGTGGTCGCGGTCGAAGAATTCGTCGCGGCGCAGCCCGCGCACAAGGGCTCGATCGCCTTCCTGCTGACGAGTGACGAAGAAGGCCCTTCGGTCGACGGCACGGTCAAGGTCTGCGAGTGGCTCGCGGCAAGCGGCGAGCGGCTCGACTACTGCGTCGTCGGCGAGCCGACCTCGGTCGATGCGCTCGGCGACATGATCAAGAACGGTCGGCGCGGCACGCTTTCGGGCAAGCTGAAGGTCATCGGCGTGCAAGGCCACATCGCCTACCCGCACCTGGCGAAGAACCCGATCCACCTCGTGGCGCCCGCGATGACCGAACTGGTCGGCACGCGCTGGGACGAAGGCAACGCCTACTTCCCGCCGACGAGCTGGCAGATGTCGAACATCCACGCCGGCACGGGCGCGAGCAACGTGATCCCGGGCGAGCTGGTGATCGACTTCAACTTCCGCTTCTCGACAGAGTCCTCGCCGCAGTCCCTGAAAGACCGGGTGCATGGCGTGCTCGACCGTCACGGCCTGAAGTACGAACTGGCCTGGACGCTCGGCGGCGAACCCTTCCTCACGCCCATCGGCGAACTCAGCGCTGCGCTTTCGCAAGCGATCCTCGCGCAGACCGGTGTGAAGACCGAACTCTCCACGACCGGCGGCACCTCCGACGGCCGTTTCATCGCCAAGATCTGCCCGCAGGTCATCGAATTCGGCCCGCTGAACGCCAGCATCCATAAAATCGACGAATGCGTGGCCGTGGCCAGCCTCGACCCCTTGAAGAACATCTACCGCGACACGCTCGAACGGCTTCTCACATGACCCTGATCGATCTCATCACAGCGCAGAGCGCCCGCCTCAAATCGGCGGGCGTTTCGTTTGGCCACGGCACAACGAACGCCTTCGACGAGTCGGCCTGGCTGGTGCTGTGGGCACTCGGCCTGCCGCTCGACGCGCTCGAAGCCAAGGCAAAAAACGAACTCGCGCCCGAAGAGCAGGCAAAAGCCGAAGCCCTGGTCACACAGCGCATCGAAACCCGCAAGCCGGCGGCCTACCTCACGCAAGAAGCCTGGTTGCAGAACGTGCCCTTCTTCGTGGACGAACGGACCATCGTGCCGCGCTCCTTCATCGCCGAGCTGCTCGCCGATGGCGAAGACACCGGCACGCTCGACACCTGGCTGTCGGACGAGACGCACTCGGTGCTCGACCTGTGCACCGGCAATGGCAGCCTCGCGGTGATCGCCGCGATGGCCTACCCCGACGTGATGGTCGACGCGGCCGACATCTCCGAAGACGCGCTCGCGGTGGCGCGCATCAACGTCGACAAACACGACTTGAGCAAACGCATCACGCTGCTGCAGTCCGACCTGCTCGGCGGCGTGCGCGGCCCCTACGACCTGATCCTGTGCAACCCGCCTTACGTGAACACGCACAGCATGAAAGAGCTGCCGGCCGAATACCTCGCCGAGCCAGCGCTCGCGCTGGCCGGTGGTGAAGACGGCATGGACCTGATCCGCACCGTCCTGCGCGAAGCGCCGGCCCACATGTCGCCGAACGGCGTGCTGGTGCTCGAGATCGGCAACGAACGCGCGCACTTCGAGCACGCCTTTCGCAAACTCGAAGTGGCCTGGCTCGAGACCAGCGCCGGCGACGACCAGGTGCTGCTCGTCTCGCGCGAGGCCCTGCTCAAACGCAAATACTGAAGCGGCGCACGCTCGCACACCCTTTTTCCTGGTTCCCGATTTCCATGCTCGTACTGAATCAAATCTCGCTGCGCCGCGGCGTCAAGCTGGTGCTCAACCAGGCCAGCGTCACGCTGCAACCCGGCGAAAAGATCGGCCTCGTCGGCCGCAACGGCGCGGGCAAGTCGTCGCTCTTCTCGCTGCTCACCAAACGCCTGCAGTCCGACGCCGGCGACGTGAGCATGCCGCCACGCTGGCGCATCGGCGAAGTGGCACAAGACATGCCCGAGACCGAACAGGGCGCGACCGACTTCGTGCTCGAAG
>JANYFX010000711.1 GCA_025359585.1 Rhizobacter sp.
TGCTCGGCTTGCCCGGCCTGCCGGGCAAGGACGCGGCAGACGCGCTGGGCTTGGCGATCTGCCACGCGCACGCGGCGGGTTCGTTCGCGGCGATCGCGCGCAGCACGGCGCTGGCGCCGCGCTCGCACGCGCAGTTCAAGCGCGGGCGCAGTTACTGAGCGCGCACCCGCAGCGGCTCAGGCGTGCAACTCTTTCAGTTCGGACGCGCACCACTGTTGCTCGTCGTCAGACACGAGCGCAAACAAGGCGACAGCACGCTGCCGTGACGCGATGAAACCAGACTGGTCGCCCGCGCCGCGCTGCGCGATGGCTAGCACGGCCTCACCGAAAAAGCGCTCGAACGGCGGCGCCTCATTGGCCACGCAAACAGCGAGGCAGCGTTGCGCGTGTTCGATCGCTGCGCCCACCTGTCCGGCCTGCAAAAGGCTGCGCGTCAAGCGGTATTCGGCGCGCTCGGTTTCCAGCCAGGTGCCGACCAGCGCCCAGTACTTCAGCGCGCCTTCGGCGGCGCGCAGCATGCCTTCGGTTTCCGAGGCGCTGCGGTCGGCTTTCAATTCCAGGCTCGACGCGAGGTTGTTGCCCGCGACCGCCAGCGAGCGCTGCGCACGCGCCTCCGGACGGTGCTTGAGCGCCAGCCGCAAGGCCTCGTCGTAGGCGGCGATGGCGCGCCCGAAGTCGCTCCGGCCGAGGATCGCGCCCGACGCGTTGGCCAGCACCGCCATGCGGTCCTGCGGCGCCAGCACGTCGAGGGCACGCTCCTCGCCACTGGCATAACGCAGCGCGGCGACGCTGCGCGACAGGATGCCGAGCCCCTCGGCCTGGCCTTGGCAAGCGGGCAAACGCCGCATCGATTCGAGCAACTCCACACCGTCGTCGAAGCGCGCCAGATGCTCGCCATACACGTGCGTGACGATGCCGGCAAACGGCGCCACGTGGGCGGGCAGTTCGACCCTGTCGAGCGACAGCGCGAGCCGCTCGGCCACGTCGTCGGGCTGGTCGGCGTGCTCGGCCCAGGCGGTGCGGATGAACTCTTCGAATTCCATGGTGTGCGGGGCCTGACAGGCCACGGTCGTTGCAGCACGCGAGGCTAGCCAAAGCCGTGCCGCGGCGCAAGCCGATGGATGACCGCTTCTGCAACAGGCGGGCTTTCAGTTCAAGCGACAATCCTCTCCCTATGTACGCCCTCTTCGAAGACGCCGGGAAGTTCCTCGCCGGCCGCGTGATGACGGAAGCCGACGCCTCGATGCAGATCGAGCTCGACTCCGGCAAACGCGTGAAAGTGAAAACCGCCAATGTGCTGCTCAAGTTCGACAAGCCACAGCCGGGCGAATTGATCCCGGCCGCGCAGGCGCTGGCGAAAGAAATCGACCTCGACCTGGCCTGGGAATTCGCGCCCGACAGCGAGTTCGGTTTCGCCGACCTGGCGCGCGAGTATTTCGAGGCGAGCGCGGGCGTCGAAAAGCAGGCGGCTGCGCTGTTCCGTTTGTTCGAAGCGCCGCACTACTTCCGTCGGCTCGGTAAGGGCAACTTCAAGAAGGCACCCGAAGAAATCGTTAAGGCGGCGTTGCTGGGCATCGAGCGCAAGAAGCTCGTCGCTGCGCAGATCGAGGCGTGGGCCGCTGAACTGGTGGCGGGCCAATGCCCGCCTGCGGTGCAGGAACAACTCTACAAGCTGCTCTTCAAGCCCGACAAGAACGCGCCGGAATACAAGGCCGTGGTCGAGGCGGCGCAGCGCTCGCAGCGTGCACCGCTGGAACTGCTGAAGAGCGCCGGCGCGATCCACTCGCCTTACCAGTTCCACTGGCGGCGTTTTCTGTTCGAGAGCTTTCCGAAAGGCACGGCCTTCCCGGCCCTGCAGGCACCGACGATCAAGGAGAGCCTGCCGCTCACCGCCGTGCGCGCCTTCTCGATCGACGACTCGGCGACGACCGAGATCGACGACGCACTTTCGGTGCAAGGCATCGGCACCGGCACGATCGTTTTCGGCGTGCACATCGCTGCGCCGGGCCTGGCGTTCGCACCCGACACACCCATTGACAAGGTGGCACGCGAACGTTTGTCGACCGTCTACATGCCGGGCTACAAGCTGACGATGCTGCCCGACGAGGTGGTGCAGGCCTACACGCTGATCGCGGGGCGCGACTGCCCGGCGGTGTCGCTCTACGTGACGATGGACGAGGCCACCTTCGCCATCCAGAGCAGCGAAACGCGGCTCGAGCGTGTGCCGATCGC